>CAIMOB010000060.1 GCA_903842985.1 uncultured archaeon | reverse complement strand
TTGTCAGCAGCGCAGATAAAAGCATTGTACAACAACAGGACAGACAGGATTGTCTCGCAGGAATTAAATGTCGGAGATATTTGGAAAGCGGCAGTCACCCCCAATGACGGCTTCAGTGACGGACTGACAAAGTTCTCAAACAATGTAACAATACTTGGCGTAATTAACACGCCGCCGACACAGGGGACGCCAATACTGAACTCAACATTTGGAACAAACGGTTCAAATGAAAATCTGACTGTCTATAATGTTTCAACCTATGATGCTGAAGGCGATCCTGTAACAAACATAATCAACTGGTACAGAAATGGAAATTCAATCACTGTTCTGAACATGCCGTTTAATTCAAACAATTCTACTGGAGCTGGGAAAACAAAGGACTACTCGGGATTTGGAAATAACGGCACTGTGAATGGTGCAACTTGGATAGCAAATGGAGGATTCGATGGAAAAGGCGCCTACAGCTTTGACGGAAGCAATGATTATGTAGAAGTACCTTCAGTAACCTTAGGTATTCCTTTTTCAATGGAAGCATGGATAAATGCTGATAGTTGGTCAGCATCAACTTCAATAGTATCAATTTGTGATTACGCAGGCGCTACTGGTCGAAGATTGGGATTAGAAAGTGCTGGAACAGGAGGCTCACTTATATGGATACAAAATAGTGTTGGCAATTATGTCGGCTGGAAAACTCCTTATCCATCAACAGGACAATGGGTTCATGTTGTTGCAACTGTATCAGGAACTGGAAGCGGAGATGGGGTAGTTTATTATAATGGCGTTCCGCAATCAATGACATTTATTTCTGGCGGTTCGGTTACTACAACGAATACAGACCCTTTATGGATAGGTATTCTTGACGGTGTTAATGATTATCCGTTCGACGGAAAAATAGACAGCGTAAGAGTTTACAACAGAGCTTTGTCAGCAGCGCAGGTAAAAGCATTGTATAACAGCAGAACAGACAGGATTGTTGCAGAAGAAACAGTGTATGGAGAAACCTGGAATGCAACAATAACGCCGAATGACGGCTACGCTGATGGGTTAACAGAATTCAGCAATTCTCTTACCCTTAAATCGTCAACACCTCCAAACATAACACAGCTACAGCTGCATGACAAGAACAAAAAGAAGATAACAAACAAGACGCTTGTAAAAGCAGGGGAAAATATAACAATAAATGCAACAGTGGCACAGACAGAGGCGCCGGTCAGCAGCGTCTGGATAAAGGTGTGGAAAACAGTCGCGGGTGCGCTGGAAACAATATTTGAAGGATTCTTGAACTTTATTTCAGGAAACTTATGGCAGATAACGATAACAACAAACGGGAGCTGGACGCACGGCACGAACTACACAATCTACGCAAATGACACAAGCGGTACAACAGTCTCAAAAAATGAGAGGGTGTTTGTCAACAATCTGCCTACACAGGGAAGACCAAGATTAAACTCGGCATTTGGAACAAACGGTTCAAATGAGAATTTGACTGTTTACAATATCTCGACTTACGACAGAGATGGTGACCCAGTAACTAACATAATCAACTGGTACAGAAACGGAACTTCGATTATGGTTCTGAACATGCCGTTCAATTCAAACAATTCTGCTGGAGCTGGAAAGACAAAGGATTACTCACCTTACGGAAACAACGGAACTGTGCATGGGGCGACCTGGAGTTCAAACGGAGGATTTGATGGGAAAGGCGCCTACAGCTTTGACGGAAGCAATGACTATGTTACAATTAATAATTCTGCAAGTTTGAATATTGTTTCAGGCCAAGCAACTTATTCAATGTGGCTAAAAAGAAATGGGGCGATGAATGATTATGAAGTTTTATTGGACAAAAATTCCCCAACTCCTGAACCAGTTTATATCAGATTCAATGACAATAACAAAATTTATTTGCAAATGTTTTACAGCGGAGCAAGTTATTGGTATGCGACAAGCGCTTCGACAATAACAGATACAAACTGGCATCAGTTAGCTATAATCTTCGATTATAATGACTGGAGTAATTCAAAACTATATATTGATGGTGCAGAGAACACATTAAGCCAAACGCAAAATGGCATTGAAAACACAATGACTAATTTAGGAATATTGAGCATTGGCTCGACTAATTCTGGTGCAGATTACCATTTCAACGGCAAAATTGACTCAGTAAGTATTTACAACAGGGCGCTTTCAGCAGCGCAGGTAAAAGCATTGTACAACAACAGGACAGACAGGATCGTTGCAGAAGAGACAGAAAGCAAAGAGAGATGGAGAGCATGCATAATCCCAAATGACGGCTATGAAGATGGATTGCTGGTTGACGGCTATGGAAATGATGTAAGCTGCTCCAACAATATTACAATCAACACCGCCCCGACAGTTGCAGTGGCAAGCCCGGCAAATAATTCTATTTTGGGCAGCTTACCAACATTCAGCTGGACTTACTCTGACGAAGACGGTGATGTGCAGAATAAATACAACATTGTGATTGATAACAACGATGACTTTTCATCGCCCGAAATAAACAACACTGTGACAAGCAGCAACAATTACACGCAGGTGGGGCTGACCAGTGAAGGCACTCGTTATTGGAAAGTCAGGGTCTATGATGGCAAGGAATGGAGCAACTTTTCTGACACATGGCAGTTTACGCTTACATGTATGCCCCCATACAATGACATGTTTATCAATTCAGATACAACGCTGTGCAGCGGAACTTTCCACCTCAATGACAGTGCTGCATATGGCATCATCATTTTAAATGCTTCAGATGTAACTTTGGACTGCAACAATGCAACGCTTATCGGGAATAATTATGGCTATGGTGTGTATGTTGGTGGCTACGGAGATAATGTAGTCCAAAACTGCAATATAAACGAATACTATTATGGGGTGTATGTTGATGGTTATGGAGATGACGTAATCCAAAACTGCAACATCAACAATAACCAATATGATATTTACATCATTAATTCAAATTATTCCAACATCATAAACAATAAAATTTTGAATGGCAGTGTGTATTTGTCTTCTTCGTATTATTCCAACATAACAGGCAATTACATAGACGCAACTGGAAACCTAATAGAACTTTCATATTCTCCTCATACAAACATTTTCAACAATAAGATAAGCAAGAATCTATCTATTAATTTATTTAGTGGAAGCGGCGGCGGGCAGATTTATGCACGTTATTCGCCATACACCTATGCGCTAAATAATACATTCAAATTTTCTGGAGGCATAAGGTTTTCCTCGAGCGACAACAGCAGTGCAGTCAACAATACAGTTACTTACTTAAGCACAGCTTTTGCTGGCTTGATTGGCGCAGATAGTTCTAATGGAATTCTTTTCGAAGGGAATAATATAACAAACACAGTAGGTCTGCTGGGTGCATTGTATGCGCAGGGTTTAAAAAATGTAATGATTGTAAGAAATAAGGTGGAAAACAACTTGCTTATAATGCTCACAATCCAAGACTGCAATAATGTAACTGTCAGGGACAATAATCTCATGTCGAACAAAGACGCATGGTACATCAAAAACATATCTTCTGTTTACGAAGAATTTACAAACCAGACTTTCCCGGCAAACATAACTGGCATTGATCCCTCAGTGTCGTTCTTGATATACATATTCCAATCGCTTTTCAGCAGTAGCGGAAGTACATTCAATATAACTGGAGGAAATGTAACAGGCGTTAATCTGGATGCAACTGCCTTGGGAATTCTCGGTCCAATTTATTCGACAAATGTCAACAATATGACCCTAGTTAGCAACAATCTAACCTTTGACAGCTTTAAAATTATGGCGAATCTGAGAGCTGATAAAGTTGATGTTAAGAACGATGATGTTTCATTTGGAGCAGCTGTCGCGTACATCAAAGGAAACAACAATATTATTGAAAATAACTCTTTCATATTCAACAATAGCGGAGTTTCAATATACAGCTATGGAAATGTCACAGATATAGCAAACAATAAACTAAACATAATGCTGGGCTCCTTCGCCCTGCAGGGAAATTCAAACAAGATTTCCAGAAATAAGATGGCAATTGAAAAAAGCGGCATTGACCTGAATTCGCATACAAATACAACAATTGAAAATTCAACAGCTGTTAACGGCAAAGTATTCAGCATGAATATTTTGGGAAATAATAATGTTGCAAGCAATAATGATGTGCTTATCAAGGATTTGAATATAAATATAACTACCCATGGAAACAATGTTGACTTAAAAAAACTGTCAATCAATAATCTAACAATTGCATTAGTTATTGTCGGAGGCTTGAACAACACCATCGAATCAAATAATGCAAAATACCATAATGCAAAATTATGGATTAGATCGGACGCAACAAATTATACAAAAATACATGACACTGTTTTTGACGATAACTTTGTCTCTTCCATCGGACTGAAGAACGCATACGATTCCACAATAAAAAACAATAAGCTATCAATGGTGAATGCCGGCTTCGGTCTTGACATTGTAAATGACGCATTTTATTCAACAAATGTCACAAACCTAATGTTTGGAGGAGTCGGCCTTTTGAACTCAAGCAACAACAGCATAGTAAACAATTCATTTATCGGCAACTCACCTACGGCAAGCATCTCATTAACTCCTGCCAATGCAATAAATGATACGATTAGCATAGTTTATACCCTGCTGCTTGCAAGGCAAAACTCCACAAATAATTATTTCGCAAACAATATTCTGGTAAACAACACAATAAGCGAATCATTGGCTTCGCTGTTCAGTCCATCATTGGGCAACAGCCTGAGCGTCTTGAAGCCGGGCATTTTGATTGAATCAGACAGCAACAAGGTATTTTCAAACAAAATTTACAACAGCGGAAACTTCGATGTCTTGGTAAACGGAGCAAACAATTCATTCCGGCTCAATCACTTCCTTTCAAAAGGGGTAAAAGACAGCGATACAAACAAGAAATATTATGCATCTTACTCGCCGATGCATTACGGCGACAGGGATTTCAACAGCAGTTATTTCTTTATAGATGACACCCTGTCTGTCATTAACTTCGTAACTTCAGACAACACGCTGGTAATGATACCTGACGGAGCCAAAAACTTCAATTTGTGGCTGATGGACCTGCCTGGCCCATACGGAAATATCACAGTATTTGCAGAAAGTACTGCACCTTATAATTGCACACAGGTTGCTGCATTGAATTCAGGAACCTGCTTCTATGAAAAGAAAAATGCGCTTGTGGCGCAGGGCGCTGGGCAGGATTACTTGTTAAATGATACATTCAATTCCACATATTATGTGATTCCAAACAAAACAACACCTCCATACTTGGGCGGCAAAAAAAGTTTCTACACTTCCTACTCGCCGATGCATTACAATGGCGAGAATTTCGGCGACACATACGCTTTTGTTATTCCAGCAGTCAGTGTTGGGGTTGTAACAGCGGACAACACAAAAATCACATCAGCAAACGGCACCAACAATTATGATCTTTTGCTATTCAATGACACGAGTGGCGCTGTGCTTGGCCAGGGCGCAGGAAAAATGTCAACAATATTCTGCAGAGAATGCTACGCATATGGCGTCACCGGCTGTGCAGTTTTAGACTCTTTATTAAGTTCCCCTGGCGCCTGCCGCTATTACAAACATAATGCATTCACATCTCAGGGAGGCATTAATAATTACCTGTTTAATGATACATTAAATTCAACATATTATGTGATTCCAAGCAAAACCACACCTCCGTACTTATCTGCCAAAGAAGATTCAAACAATAATTACTGCGTCGCTGGTGAAGGAAACTTCTATGAAGAATCAATAGCTGCAAGCGGCATAGGCTCCAATGACTGCGGCCTCAGCAGCGTGACAAGCCCTGCAGAAGGGAATTACAGCGATGGCGTGATAGAAATAAACTGGACAAGGCAGAGCGCCATGAGCACTGTAACCTATGACATCTTGCTTAACAGGACCTGGACAGGAGTTGAAACGCTTCTTGCAAGAGTTGTGGGGCTTAACTACATCTGGAACACCACTGGCTATGAACCAGGCATCTACAGAATTAGGCTTGTTCCATGGATAGTCGGAAGCAGGCATAATGCGACAAATGCAAAAAGCAGAGAATTCGACTTAAATGGCACCATTCCTTCAACGCCTTCGTTGATTTCGCCGGCAAACGACGCTGTCCTCATTGACAGGACGCCGACAATGAATTGGACAGCTGTAGCAGGCAGCGGAATCACCTATCAGCTGCTGGTTGACAATGACACGTCATTCGCTTCGCCTGAAATAAATGTAACTATATCCAGCACGAATTACACGCCGCCAGCTGACATGAATTTCGGAACGTACAATTGGAAAGTCAGGGCCCAGAGAGGTGTTTTGCATGGAAGCTTCAGCGCGCAAAGAAACTATACAATCATAACGAGCATCACCTGCTCAATGCCGGTAAATAAAGTCAGTTTCGGAGAAATAGGCGTTGGAATAACCAATAGCACAGTAAGCGATAATCCGGCGCCGATGCTTATCCAGAATAATGGAAACCTGAAGCTAAATATTTCAATCAATTCAACTGATTTGTGGCTCTCAAAGCCAAATCCGTCATCCTATTATCAGTTCAGGATAGACGATAATTCAAGCAATGCTTGGGATTCTGCGCTTAATGATTCCTGGTATAATATTGTAAAGACAACTCCGCTGCTTGCAATTGGTGGGTTGAAGTACTATGATAAAAATGATTCAGCGGAAATTGAGCTTAAGGTAACAGGACCGCCTGATGAAGGGGCAGGCGCAAAAAAATCGCAACTGATGGTGTGGTGCAGCCAGGATGAATAAGCTAAACAGGACAGGGATTGTAATGTTTTTGCTAGCTGTGCTTATGTGCAGCTCTGCACTTGCGCTTGGAATCGGCACAAACAACAAGGCAGTTGAATACGAGCCAAATGTTCAAAAATCAGTGAACATTTACATAATAAATGATGAAAATAAAGATATGTATGTTGATATGTCTGTCAGCGGCTCGCTTGCGGAATATGCAACTGTTCCGAAAACGCTGTTCATCTCAGCTTCAGAGGAAATCAAGAAATTCAACATTGACTTTACCCTGCCTAAAGACCTCGACGAAGGGGACTTAAAAGTCATTGTATCAGAGACAACTGTGCAAAATGGGCAGATAGGTGCGAAAGTGCATGTTGTTGCAAACATAAAAATAGCGTTCCCGCCAAAAGAGTTAAAGGTTGATGCTGTCAAGATGCAGATTGGCGAGCAGGGGATAGAGGTTGAGAAGGCAGCGCCTGCTGCTTCAGAGGAGAAGGTTGTTGTCAATTACAACGCAAGCCACATACTTGTCATAATGCTGACAACTGTAATTGCAGTTGCTGTGCTTGTTGACCTGGCGCTTTATTACAAGAAAAGAAAGGCAGGGCATGCCATACAGCATCTGCAGGAGTACATAGTTGAAGAGCTGGAAAAAGGCAGGAACAAAGAGGAAATTAAGAGCGCATTGGCAACGCACGGCTGGAAGCCCGAAGTGCTTGACCATGTCTTTGACGAGCTGAAGAACGAGCTTGGGAAACTATAAAACTTCTGGCATTAATATTTTATAATATATGCAATAAAGGACAGAAAAAGATAAATAAAAGTTCGAATTTTCTAATTTATGCATCCTGCAAAGTGGATAATAGTTACCGGAGGAGTTCTATCAGGGCTTGGCAAAGGCACAGCAGCTGCAGCCATAGGATTATTGATTAAAAATAATCTTAAGATTGTTACTGTCAAATGCGACGGCTATTTGAATGTGGATCCTGGAACAATGAACCCAATAGAGCATGGTGAAGTATTTGTTCTTGAAGACGGCGGCGAAGTTGACATGGATTTTGGGCATTATGAAAGATTCCTAAATACAAACTGTAAATTTGAGTGGAATCTTACATCAGGAAAAATTTTCAATTCTGTGATTGAAAAAGAAAGAAAAGGGGAGTTCCTGGGAAAAACAATCCAGATTTATCCGCATGTTGTTGATGAGATAAAGAAAAGATTCAATGAAATAGCTGAAAAGGAAAAGGCGGACATAATGCTCATAGAAATAGGGGGCACGATTGGTGACATAGAAAATGCCTGGTTTACAGAAGCGGTAAGGCAGTTGAAAAAAGATGTTGGGCCTGATAATATAATCTATGTTCATTTAACTTATGTCCCTTTTTTGCATTCTGTCGGGGAGCCGAAAACAAAGCCGGCGCAAAGGGACATTGCACTTCTAAGAGAAAAGGGAATACAGCCCAACATAATTATAGCAAGAAGCAAAGAAATGCTTTTAAAAAAGCATAAAGAAAAGATAGCTCTTTTCTGCGATATTGATGAAGAGTGTGTTATAAGCGGAAGAGACATAGACACAATTTATGAAATTCCTTTGATGTTTAAAAAAGAGGGCATGGTGGAACTTCTAGTTAAAAAACTTGACGTAAAAGCGACAAACCTGTCAGAGTGGGAGCTGCTTGTTGAAAAGATTAAAAATCCAGAGCAAGTTGTTAAGGTGGCGATTTGCGGGAAATACACAGAATTGAAGGACTCTTATGCAAGCATAATTGAGGCTTTGGCACATGCAGGAGCCCATTTGGGCGCGAAGGTTAGCCTTAAATGGATTGAAACAACAGACATAGAGGAAAGAAAAATAAGTATCGAGGAAGCTCTAAAGGATGTCAGGGGTGTTATTATCCCCGGAGGATTTGGAACAAGAGGCGCGGAAGGAAAGATAGAAATGATAAGGTATGCGAGAGAAAAAAACATTCCTTTTCTTGGGCTGTGCTTTGGCTTGCAGCTGGCAGTTGTTGAGTTTGCAAGAAATGTTTGCGGGCTGGATGCAAATTCCGAAGAGGTTGATGAAAAAACAAGCAATCCTGTAATAGCTATCCTGCCTGAACAGATAGGAATTGATAAGAAAGGGGGCACTATGCGGTTGGGCTCATACACTGCAAGGCTGAAAGAAGGAACATTGGTTCAAAATCTTTACAAATCAAACTTGGCTGTTGAAAGGCACAGGCACAGGTATGAAGTAAATCCTAAGTACCATGATGTCCTGCAAAAAAATGGCTTGGTTTTTTCAGGTATTTCTGAAAACAGGAGACTTGTTGAATTCATAGAATTTCCTAAAAATAAGTTTCATGCCGCTACACAGGCGCATCCAGAATTCAAATCAAGACTTTTGAATCCTTCTCCCCTATTTTATGGTTTTGTCAGCGCATGTATGAACTGACCAAAACCTTTATAAACAGACTTATTTCCTTTCAAACGGGGGAAAATGAAAAAGATACTTGCCAAATTATCTGAAATTTACGACAAAAGGTACAAGCAGTTGCTTATATTCCCGCTTGTCATGCTCATTTTATCACTTGCAGTTATTGGCGGCTTATACATAAAGACAGGCGATTTCTTTTACAAGGGCGTAAGCCTGAAAGGGGGCACAACAATAACTGTGCAGGCAAACGAGACAGTTGATGTTGACCAATTAAAGTTGCTTTTAATCAAGGGAACAGGAGAGGATGTTGTTGTAAGGGAGCTTTCAAGGGCAGGAACACAGCTGGGTGTTATTGTTGAGACAACTGCGCAGGACCCTGGCAAGACAGTGGAACTGATAAAACAGAATGTTCACGCCACAACAATAAACACAGAAACAACAGGACCTAGCTTGGGTGCAAGCTTTTTTAGGGAAGCTATTATCGCAGTGATTATTGCATTTGTCTTCATGGCTATTGTCATCCTGATTTATTTCAGGAATCCTGTTACCAGCTCATACATTGTGCTTTGCGGATTGTGCGACATACTGTTCGCCTGGGCAATGACAATTGTTTTGGGTATAAAAATTTCAACTGCAGGAATCGCAGCCATGCTCATGCTTATCGGCTATTCTGTTGACACAGACATTCTGCTTACAACAAGGGTGCTGAAAAGGGAAGGAGAGATTTTTGAAAAAGTAAAGGGCGCGCTTTCGACAGGAACAACAATGACTTTTGCTGCGATGGCTGCAACAGGAATTGCCTATCTGACAATGCCGTCTGAAGTGTTAAAGCAGATAATGCTAATATTATTCTTTGGGCTTGTTGCTGACCTTTGGAACACCTGGATTACTAATGTAGGATTGTTAAGATTATACTTGGAAAAGAAGAATAAAAATGTCAGAACTTAAGAGACTTTTCAGGAGCGGAAGGGTAATCTTCCTAGTTATAGTGCTGATACTTTCAGTAGTTGCAATTTATCCTAACTTCTGGAACAAAGGAGTTGCCATAAGGTCTGTTGTAAAGGACAGTCCCGCGTATGTTGGTGGAATTGAGAGTCCGAAGCCAACAGCTTCCCCAATGTCAAGGGAGAAAATTGTTTCAATAAATAATATGCCGGTAAACAATGTTGATGACTACTATAATATATTTGGAAAGCTCGCATACAATATCAGCGCCCAGATAAAGACAAACAAGGGAACATACATGGTGAAGCCTGAGTACAGGTTTGAGCTTGTTGCGACAAATGAGACTGAAAAGCTTAACAAGACAGTTGAGGTTTTTGACAAAAACCTTAACAAAACAATAAACAAGACAGAGTTCTATGAATCACCTAAGAAAAAGAAGGTTTATTTTAATGACCTGTCAATTGGCTTAAGCGTCTACAATGCCCCAACAACAAACATAAGAAAGGGACTTGACCTTGAAGGCGGAACAAGGGTTTTATTGCAGCCGGCAGAAAAGGTAAGCAAGGATATGCTTGATACAATGATGGCAAGCATGGAGCAGAGGCTTAATGTTTATGGAATAAGCGACGTGACAGTAAGGTCTGCATCTGATTTGTCTGGCAACCAGTTCATAAGGGTTGAGATTGCAGGGGTGACAGAGGAGGAGGTCAGAAGCCTGCTTGAAACTCAGGGAAAGTTCGAGGCAAAGGTTGGCAATAAAAGTGTTTTTCTCGGAGGAAATGATATTACTTATGTCTGCAGGTCAGCAGACTGCTCAGGCATAGACCCTTATCGGGGCTGCAACCAGTACCAGGAAGGATGGGCCTGCAGTTTCAGGTTTTCGATTGCACTTAACCCTGCTGCTGCAAAGAGGGAAGCAGATGCGACAAAGGATTTGAGCATTATCACAAAAAACAATGAGCCTTATCTGAATGAAACACTTGACCTTTATCTTGATGACCAGCCTGTTGACTCATTGAATATAGGCGCTGATTTGAAAGGAAGGGTTATCACAGATATCCAGATTTCTGGCTCAGGCACAGGCAAGATTCAGCAGGAAGCTGCAAATGATGCGCTGCAGAACATGAAGAAATTGCAGACAATTTTAGTTACTGGCTCGCTGCCTGTAAAAATAAGCATTGTAAAAATAGATTCGATAAGCCCGATGCTTGGAAGTGAGTTTGGCAGAAGCGCATTGATAATGGCTGTGCTTGCAACCATCAGCGTTATTTTTGTGATTTATTTGAAGTACAGGGAAATAAGAATTGCACTTCCTATTGCAATAACACTTGTTTCTGAAATAATAATCCTGCTTGGTGTTGCATCATTGATTGGCTGGAACATTGATTTGGCGGCAATCGCAGGAATAATTGCTGCAATAGGAACTGGGGTTGATGACCAGATAATAATCACTGATGAAACATTGAGAGGCGAGGCTGCAAGGACGCTTAGCTGGAAGGAAAAATTCAAGAGAGCTTTCTTCATAATAATGGCTTCCTATTTCACTGTGCTGGTTTCAATGCTTCCTCTGCTGTTCGCGGGCGCTGGCCTATTGAAAGGGTTTGCAATAACAACAATAATAGGAATTTCAGCTGGTGTTTTTATAACAAGGCCTGCCTATGCAGCTGTCATTGAGATTATATTGAGGCACAAGGAAGAGCCTAAAGCTGAATAAGAAATTCTCTGTTTTTTCAGGCTTTTCACAATATTTAAATATCTATCTCTTTTATTGGAGTATATGAATGACCTATTCAAAAAGAACCTTGAGCTGACAAAGAAGAGGCTCAGAGAAAGCGTCAAGTTTGATACCCTGCTTGTGCAGGCGATAAACAACATTGACGAACTGAACAAAGCCACTAATCTGCTTGCAAAAAGGCTGAGGGAGTGGTTCGAGCTTTACAATCCTGAGTTTTCAAAGGATGTTCCGGACAATGAGAAATTTGCAGAGCTTGTGACAAGAAAGCAGGATAAAAAAGAAAAGGGAAGCATGGGCGCGGAGCTTCCTGAAAATGATTTAAGGCAGATGAGGAGCCTTGCAGCTGAATTAAACAATTTGTACAAGCTAAAAGAGAATGAGACAAGCTATGTGGAAGAGCTTATGCAGAAGAACTGCCCGAACATGGAAAAAGTTGCCGGCGCATTGATTGGCGCGAAGCTGATTGAGATTGCAGGCTCGCTTGAGCGGCTTGCGAAGATGGCTGCATCAACAGTGCAGATGCTTGGCGCCGAAAAGGCGTTGTTCAGGCACATAAAGACAGGCGCAAAGGCGCCGAAATACGGCGTGATTTTTGCGCATCCTTTTATTTCAGAGGCGAAGATCGACAGAGGGAAAAGGGCAAGGGCATTGGCAGACAAGATTTCGGTCGCTGCAAAGGTTGATTTTTTCAAGGGCGAATTCGCGGCTGACAGGCTCCTGCTAGAATTGAAAAAGAAATTCGGAGGGTAAAATGGCAATACAGGTTTTGCATGCAAAAGACAAGAAAAAAAGAAGAATTGGTGTTGTCGAGTACATAATCGGAATTGTGGCTCTGGCGATATCAGCGGGCTTGTTTTTAACAACAGACAAGTATGCGCTGCCGACATTTGCGTTGCTGGCAGCAGTTTACATGATTATTAACGCAAGAACGCAGTGGCTATGAACAAGTTCAACGGAGTTTTTGTTGAAGGCAGAAGGATTTATACAAAAGATTTAGTTAGCGGAAAATCCTCTGAGTGGGACCCGAGAAGGAGCAAGCTTGCTGCTGCAATTGCAAAGGGCATTTCAGAGATTGGGATAAAAGAAGGCAACACTGTTCTTTACCTCGGCGCCTCTTCAGGCACAACAGCTTCGCATGTCTCTGACATTGTCGGGAAAAACGGCTTTGTTTTTGCATTGGATTCCTCGCCAAGAATGGTCAGGGATTTGGTGTTTGAGTGCGAAAGGAAAATGAACATGGCGCCGCTGCTTGAGGACGCGAACCATCCTGAAAGATACGCTGAAAATGTGACAAAGGTTGATGTTGTTTACCAGGATGTCAGCCAGAGGAATCAATCTGAGATTTTCCTGAAAAACTGCAGGCTATTCCTGAAAAAAGGCGGGTTTGGTCTGCTGGCTGTGAAGGCAAGGTCAGTTGATGTCACAAAGAAGCCGGCTGAAATATTCGAAACAGCCAGGAAAGAGCTTGAAAAAGAGATGGAAATTGTGGACAGCAGACAGCTGGAGCCGTTTGAGAAAGCCCACATGCTGTTTGTTTGCAAAAATCATAAAAATCCGCAAACGGATTTCTAGGATGATCAAAGACAAAGTCTCTGACAGAAAAATATATAAACTTCTATTCAAGAATATAGCATATGATAAAATTTTACAATACATTAAGCAAAAAGATAGAGGAGTTTAAGCCTGTTAAGAAAGATTTTGTAAGGATTTACAACTGCGGGCCGACTGTTTATGATTACGACCATCTTGGGCATATGTGGACATATACAATGGCTGACATAATGCGAAGGGTTCTCGAATACAACAAATTAAAAGTCAGGCAGGTGATGAATATAACTGATGTCGGCCACCTGACAGAAGGCGATGTAGACAAAATGCTGCTGGCATCTGAAAGAGAAAAAAAGACGCCCGGGCAAATCTGTGAATTTTATACAAAAATATTTATGGAAAACAGGAGGAAGCTGAATATTCTTGAACCGCACATAATCTGCAAGGCAACAGAGCACATAAAGGAAATGCAGGGACTGATTAAAAAATTATTGGACAATGGCTACGCCTATAAAATCACTGATGGGATTTATTACAATGTGCCAAAATTCAAGGATTACGGAAAATTATCAGGAAATACTGTTGAAAAGCTGGAAGTCGGCGCAAGAATAGAGGTAAATCCTGAAAAAAAGCATCCTGCTGATTTCGCGCTCTGGATTATTGCAAAGCCAGGGCATCTGATGCAGTGGGACTCGCCCTGGGGCAGGGGTTATCCTGGCTGGCACATTGAATGCAGCGCAATGTCTACAAAATATTTGGGTGATGAACTTGACATACATACTGGCGGTGAAGACAATATATTCCCGCATCACGAAAATGAAATTGCACAGAGCGAGGGCGCGACAGGAAAGAAATTTGTGAGAATATGGATGCACACCCGCTTCCTGAATATTGAAGGGGAAAAGATGTCAAAGAGCCTTGGCAATTTCATGAGGCTGCAGGACATTGAAAAAAAAGGATTCGAGCCGCTGGCATTGAGATACCTATTTTTGATAACGCATTACCGCACGCCGCTGAATTTCACCTGGGAAGGGCTGAAGGCAGCTGACACTGCCTGGAAAAGGGTGCTGGAGTTTATGGATGTCCTGAAAAACCTGAAAGCCAAGAGCGGGCACAACGAGGAAATTGACAAGCTGATTGAAAAATCAAAAGAGGAATTCAGCGAAGCCATTAATTTTGATTTAGACACGCCAAAGGCAGTTGCTGTCATGTTTGACTTCATGAACAAGATAAACAAGTTCATTGCAGAGAAAAAGCTTGACCAGAAGAATGTTCTTGAAAGCTATAATTTAGTGAAGGACTTTGACAAAGTATTCGCGATTCTGAAGGAAGAGAAAGAAACAAAGGCGCCGAAAGATGTTTTAAAACTTCTTGAAGACAGGGAAAAAGCAAGAAAGGAAAAGGACTGGACTAAGGCAGATGAAATAAGGGAAAAAATAAAGAAAAATGGATTTATGATTCTCGACGGCGATTCCGGCCCAAGGCTGAAAAAGATTTAACGCCTGCCCTGCCAAAAATCAACTTTGTTTCTGTAATTGCCTTCTGTTTTGTTGAGAAGCAATTCAGCTTGTTTTTTTCCAAAATTATTGAAAGGAATCTCCACGAGACTGAAAGGAGGGTTGTAGACAACTTCTATTTTGATATAGTTTCCTGAATTTATTATTTTTTCTATCTCGACACCTTCTTTTTCAAGAACATCTCCTAAGTCATCTATGCTGATGGTCTTTTGTCTGGCCATTTTTTTCCTTGAAGACTCGCTCAAAAGCATTTTGCCTCTCAAAATAACTTGCAAAAGCAGATTCTGCATATACAATTTGACGTGGCTGTCTCCCTGCACTTTTATGTTGCTATAATCAAACAAATCACTAACTGCATTCATATTTTCACCCCAATTTCTCCATATTTTATCTCTTTTACGCTGTGCGCCTCTTTAAGGTCTGCCTCGATGCTCTTGAATTTCTCGGGCATTGTCAGAAGAATTACTTCAGCTTTTAAGCTTTTCCCCGCATCTTTCTTTGTTTTCCATATTAAAGAATTTAACCCCATCAGCTCCTCCCTTGTAAATTCCAATTCGTATTTCTTGTCAGCTTTCGGAAATTCCTCAAGATGGATGTTCTTGCCCTTGAAATCATTGTAAATCTTGTATGATATCATCGGGATGACGGGTGCAAACACCTTAAGCATTTTCTCAAGGCAGTATGTCAGTGTAAAGACTGCTGCGTTCTGCTCCTCTTTTGAAAATTTGCTGTTGTCATTGTAAGCCCTTCCCTTGACAAGCTCAAGATAGTGCGAGGCAAGTGTCTCCCAAAGGAAATTTTTAAGCGCAGTTATTGGATTGTGGAAATCATATTTTTCAAACTTTGCTCTTGCATCATTTACAATTGAGTTTATCTCATTTATTATCCACTTGTCAAGCGCAGTCAGTTCTACTTTTCCCTCTGGCTCCGGAAACATCAGGATGAAGCGTGAAACATTCCATAATTTTGTCAGCGTCTTGCCTGCGCCTTCGATTCTTTCCTCAGAGCACCTGAAGTCTGTGCTGTCAAGATTGCCTTCAACAGCGCACCACAGCCTGAGCGGCTCTGCGCCAAACTTTTTAATTATCTCCTGTGGATCAATAACATTGCCTGCTGATTTGGACATCTTCTTCCCTTTGTCGTCGAGAATATGATAGTTTATCCAAACATCCCTAAATATTGGCTTGCCTGTCAGCAGATAGTCCTTGAATAATGTATAATAAAGCCAGGTCCTGATTATCTCTTTTCCCTGAGGCCTTAGCGAGCACCTGCTGTTTTTCTCAAAAAATTCATTGTCCCTTGAATATTTCAGTATGTAAAGAGGTGAGATTGATGAGTCAAACCATGTGTCAAACACCCTTTCGTCGCCTTTTATCTTTGCTGAGCCGCATTTCGGGCATTTCTTGACAGGAGATGGCTCTTTCCATGGCCTGTAGTACTTTCCCTTCGGCGGAAGAATCATCTCTCCGCATTCGCACCACCATACCGGGACTTCTGTTGCATAATACCTTCTTCTTGATATTGGCCAGTCGATTGATATTGAATTGACCCAGTCAAGATAAATCTGCTTGCTTTCAGGAGCGTAAAAATTTACCTTGTCAGCGAGCTGTATCATTTTGTCCTTGAAATCTGTCTGCTTGAGATAAAATTCCTTCATTGCTATGAACTCTATCTCGTCTTTTGAGCGCTCGCAGACTGGAGTTCTGTGGTTTATCTGCGTCTGCTTTACAAGAAGCCCTTTTTCCTTAAGCGTTTCAATTATCTTTTTTCTTGCTTCCTTTACCTTCAGCCCTTCAAGGAATCCTGCGTGGCTGTTCATTGTCCCGTCAGCGCTTATCGCTATAACGGGAACAATTCCCATCTCTCTAAAGAAACGTATGTCAGAAAGGTCTCCTGCAGAGCACATCATGGCAAGTCCTGTTCCTTTCTCTATCTCTGCCATCGGATGCGCTTTTATTTGGATTTCTTTTTCAAAAATTGGAGTTAGCGCGGTTTTTCCGCTGAGATGCTGGTATCTTTTATCTTCTGGATTGAATATGACCATCCTGCATGTGCAGATTAATTCGGGCCTTGTTGTGCCGATTGTTATTTCCTCGCCTGTCTCCTTGATCTTGAAAATAATGTCATTAAAGATGGTTGGCTTGTTTTCGTAAATAACTTCCGCATCTGCCAATGTTGTCTGGCAGCCGGGGCAGTAGTTATTGACTCTTTCATCCTCATAAATCAGCCCCTTGTTGTACAAATCAATGAATGTCTCCTGCGTCAATGCCCTGTAGTCGGCGGAATCTGTGTGGTAAAGGTCGCCTATCCCTGTGCCGAGCTTCCAGGAGTTGAAGCTTATTGCCAGCTTCTGGAATGAATCAACTGATTCTGTGCTTGCCTCTTCAAGGACCTTTTCGCATATTTTCAGAAATTCTTCCCTGCTGACTTCGTTGAATTTCTTTCCGGATTTTTTTTCAGCAGCCATCTCAATCGGCAGCCCATTCCTGTCCAATCCAAGCGGAAAAATAACATCAAAGCCAATCATTCTCCTGAATCTCGCGAACATGTCCATCAGCGAATAGGTTGCTGCATGGCCCATGTGAATCGGCGTGTTAACGTAGGGCGGAGGAGTGTCTATAGAATAAACAAGCTTTAATGACTTTTTATCAAATTTAAACGGGTTTTTAAGGAATTCAGCAGATATTGGCTTCTCAAACTCCTTTGTCCATGCCTTGTCCTTCAGTTTAGACTCCATTTGGTGGATTATCTGTGAGATAATTTAAATGCTTTACTATTTTTTATATACTTAAGAATAGATATTTATATAAGGCGAAAAAACATTTGGGTTAATATGAATGGGGGTCCTTGGGTCAAGAGGTATGAGCCTAAATCTCTAAAAGAGATTGAAGGCCAGGAAAAAGGAGTTGCAAGGCTAAGAGATTTTGTTGCGAACTTCTCAAAGCAGAAGAAAAAAGCATTGATAGTCTACGGCCCCGTTGGCTGCGGGAAGAGCACAGCTGTGAAGGGGCTGGCAAATGAGCTAAACTGTGAACTGCTTGAGATAAACGCGTCTGACACAAGGAATGCAGAGGCGATTGAAAGCATTGTCGGGAATGCGCTGAAGCAGAAAAGCTTTTTCTTTCAGGGAAAAATAATAATGCTTGATGAGATTGACGGAATTTCCGGGCAGGAGGACAGGGGAGGCGTTTCTGTCCTTGCAAAATTGATTGAAAATTCATTTTATCCAATAATAATGATTGCGAACAACCCATTTGACAAGAAATTTTCCGAGCTCAGGACAAGGTCAGAACTTGTTGAATTCGAGCTTTTGAATTCTCTGCAGGTTTTCAATGTCCTTAAGAAGATATGCGAAAAGGAAAATATTGAATTTGACGAAATGGCGCTGAAAATGCTTGCGAGAATGGTTGGCGGCGACTTGAGGGCGGCGATAAATGATTTGGAGGGCCTGACAACTGGCAAGAAACTGACAAAAGAAATGCTTGAAAATCTTTCTGAAAGGGAAAAGACAGAATCTGTGATTCAGGGGCTGACCAAGGTTTTCAAGACAACAGACCCGCTTGTTGCAATTGATGCTTTTGAAAGGGTTGATGAAGACAAAGATAAGCTGATTCTTTGGCTGGATGAAAACCTGCCAAAGGAATACACAAAACCGCACGAGCTTGCAAAGGCATATCACTATCTTTCTCTGGCTGATATCTTTGGGAAAAGAATAATGAGAAGGCAGGACTGGCGCTATCTTGTCTACATAAATTCATTCCTGACAGCAGGGGTTGCGGTTTCAAAAGACAAGAAATATGACAATTTTGTAAGCTACAGGCCGACAACAAGGATATTGAAGCTCTGGCAGGCAAACATGAGATACCAGAAAAGAAAAGCCATTGCCGAGAAGATTGCGCTAAAAACTCACTGCTCTGCAAAGAAAGCACTACAGGGCACGCTTCCTTACCTGAAGGTTATTTTTGAGAAGAACAAAAAAGATGCAAAAGGGCTGGCTGACTTTCTTGATTTAAGCAAGGAAGAGGTTGGGTGGCTGGAAGCATAAGATGAATAAAATATTTTTTGAAAAACTGAAAAAGAAAGTAAAGGAGTCTATGGAAACCGGCGGCAGCCATGAATTCAGCCACGTGGAAAGAGTTTACAGGCTTGCAATAAAACTGGGAAAAAATGAGAAAGCTGACCTGGACATAATAAAGGCAGCTGCCCTGCTGCATGACATCGCAAGAATGGATGAGGAAAATGGCAAAATAAAGTGCCATGCAGAAGAAGGTGCTAAGATTGCAAGAAAAATTTTAGAAAAAACAGATTTTCCAAAAGAGAAAATCAAAGGAGTCTGTGAAGCAATAAGACTGCACAGATTCAGCAGGGGCTTAAAAGCAGAAACAAAGGAAGCAAGGATAATTCAGGATGCTGACAGGCTCGATGCAATTGGGGCAATTGCTATTGCAAGGGTATTTGCCTATGGCGGAAAAACGAACAGGCCAATACATTCAGATACTGCAAAACCAAGGAAACATTATGATGGTTCTGCATCAGAATCAAGTTTTGTTCATTTTTATGAAAAAATATTGAAAATAAATCCGGAATCATTCAATACAAAAACTGGAAGAAAAATAGCAACGCGCAGGTACAATTTTGTTAAACTATTCATGAAAGAGTTTATGGATGAATGGGAAGGAAAAAAGTGAAGTATTGCTGGAAGCATGATAATATTAATTGACATGGATGGGGTAATCGCAAATTTTGAAAAAGGTTTTTTAGACAATTACAGAAAACAGCATCCTGACAAGTATTATGTTCCGCTTGAAAAAAGAACTGTGTTTCACACCAAAAACCAATATCCAAAGGAACTGCGCCCAATAGTCGAATCTGTTTACCAGGCCCCCGGATTCTACCTTTCGCTGCCTGTAATTGAAGGCAGTATCGAAGCCATGCTGGAGATTAGCAAAAAGCATGATGTGTTTATCTGCACAAGCCCTCTTTCAAAGTATGAAAACTGCGTCCTGGAAAAATACAAATGGGTGGAGAAAAATCTTGGAAAAGAATGGGTCAGGAAAATTATCGTTGCAAAAGACAAGACACTTGTATCAGGGGGCAGGCTTATCGATGATAACCCTGAAATAACTGGCGTAAAAATCCCTGAATGGGAGCATATCATATACGACCAGCCATATAACAGGTTAGTTAATTCCAAAAGAAGAATTAACTGGAATAATTGGAAAACTGTTCTCAAGGAGCTTCTTTCTTAATATTGCAAAACGCAAAAATATATAAATAAACCCTGCTTGAAGTCATATATGGAAGCAGAAAAGCTTAAGGAGCTTGTAAGCTATATTGTTGAAAAAGGTTTTATATGGGGTCCTGAGCCAGAGATATATGGAGGGACAGCCGGGTTCTACACTTATGCGCCGCTTGGGAAGCTGCTCAAGAACAATGTGGAAGGTGCGATAAGGAGCGTTCTGCAGGCAAATGATTTCTGGGAAGTTGAATGCCCGACTGTCATGAAGAAGGAAGTTTGGGAGGCATCGGGGCATCTTGGCGGATTCTCAGACCCAATGATTCAATGCTCAAAATGCGAATCAATTTTCAGGGTTGACACATTGCTTGAGGAACAAGGAATAAAGCCTGACAATGACCTTCTAAAACAAGTGAATGACAGCAAGATTAAATGCCCAAGCTGCAAAGGCAGCTTCAAAAATGAAATCAAAAAGCACAGCCTGATGATGCGCACAACAGTCGGCGTTGACACAGAGGCGTACAACAGGCCTGAAACAGCGACAACAACATATCTTCCGTTCCAGAGATTTGCAGATTTCTTCAGGAAAAAAGTTCCATTCGGCGTTTTCCAAATCGGAAAGGCTTACAGGAATGAGATAAGCCCAAGGCAGCATGTGATGAGATGCAGGGAATTTACGCAGGCAGAAGCACAGCTGTTCATAGAAAAAAGCCAGAAAGATAGTTTTGAAAAATATGAGAAAGTGAAAAACGAGAAGCTGCCTTTTTGGCCGCACCAGCTGCAGGAAAAAGGAAAGCCAAAGATTATGACGCTGGACGAGGCGCTGAAAAACAAATATCTGAAAAACAAGGCATATGCCTGGTGCCTGTTTATCGCTTACAAGCTTTTCAGGGAAATTGGAATTCCAGAGGAAAAGATAAGGATGAGGCAGCATTTTCCCGAAGAGAAAGCATTTTATGCAGATGACGCCTGGGACCTGGAGATAAACCTGAACACATTCGGATGGTTTGAGTGCTGCGGAATCCATGACAGGACAGACTATGACTTGAAGCAGCACGCAAAGTTTTCAGGAAAAAAGCTCGAGATGTTCAGCGAGGATTTGAAGAAAAATATTGTCCCGCATGTTCTTGAAATTGCCTTTGGCACAGACAGGCCTGTTTTTGCGCTGCTTGACTTATTTTACGAGAAAAAGGAAAAGGAAGACGGCAAGTCGCTGCTGAAACTGCCTGTTAAACTTGCGCCAGTCAAAGTTGCAATATTTCCTCTGATGAATAAAGATGAGCTGTTAAGCATTTCAAACAAGGTTTATGATGAGCTAAGCAAGAATTTTGTTGCTGTATTTGACAAGTCGGGTGCAATTGGAAGAAGGTACTTAAGGCAGGATGAGATTGGAACTCCTTTCTGCCTGACTGTTGATTTTGATTCTGTAAAGGGAAATGACATAACCCTAAGGGAGAGGGACAGCGCAAAGCAAAAAAGGGTAAAAATCAAAGATTTAAGTGAAATTTTGAGAAAATTAATAAATAAAGAAGTAAAATTTGAGGTAATATGAAGGGAAAAGAGGCAGTAATAGGCAGTCTTTTGGGGGTTTTTATAGCGCTTATTATTCTAAATTTGTATAATCCAAACAGCTCAATTACTGGAAATGTTGTAAGGCCGTCAAGCGATGTTCAGGTAGACTTGCAGGTTATTGCTTCAGGCGATGCATTTAAGGTTCTGGGTTCGGGAGCAAAGATATGTACTGTAATTGAAATGGACGCGAATACAACATATTATTACGAGCTTGTCAAAAATAATGGTGCATTTACCCCAGAATTCAAGTACTGTGCAGATCCGTCAAACAATGCAATCATAATAAAATTCAACTCCTATGAAAATTTTGAAAGCTTTAAATCAGATCCCGCGAGTTTCCTTGCAAACCAAAGAAATACCGGCTATTACTTATTTCCGTCAAAATATGTGCAGAGCGGGGGAACAATAAGCTGTGATGCAGAATTCCAGCAGATGTACTGCGGAGCTGCATATTTTGAATGGAGCAAGGAGCAGATGAGAAGCGTGCAGCTTGGCTGCTGCGCCGATTACGCGCTTCCGGCAGATGTTGAGAATGAGATAGAAACGCTGAAAACAGGAACTGTTCAGAAGCCTGCAACACTAATAAACCTCACAAACTTAATAATAACTATTGCGTTGCTCGCCGTATTTGTTATTTTGGTTATTTTCCTTTTAACAAAGAAGAAACAGCCGAAGATAAACACTGAATTAAAGCTGTATGTGGACAACAGCAGAGGCCAGGGTTATACAGATGATCAAATAAAGGAATCGCTTGTTCAGAGCGGCTGGCAAGGAAATGATATAGATAAGGCGCTTGGCAAAACTTTATAAATTATATGTTTATTTCTTTTACCATGATAAAGGATTTAGAAGTCAAGCAAGGAAATGCGGAGCTAATAGCAGAGGTTGTTGAAGTTGGAGCTGCGAGGGAGTTCAATAAGTTCGGCAAGTCAGGAAGGGTTGCAAATGCCAGGCTTAAGGATGAAACAGGAGAGATAAAATTAAGCCTTTGGAACGAACAGATTGACCTTGTTCACGCTGGCGACAAAGTGCATATCAAGAACGGATATGTCAGCGAGTGGCAGGGAGAAAAACAGCTTACAACAGGCAGGCTCGGAACAATTGAAGTGGTTGAAAAGGGCAGGGGGCCATGAGGAAGCAAAGGAAGAGATAACAGAAGAGCTTCCTGAAGCCAAGGAAGAAGAAATAGACTAAGGGGCGGTAGCTCAGCCTGGGAGAGCACACGGCTGAAGACCGTGGTGTCGGGGGTTCAAATCCCCCTCG
>CAIMOB010000059.1 GCA_903842985.1 uncultured archaeon | reverse complement strand
GGTTCTCATTTGTCTGCTTGTTTCCGATTGAATTCAAACCAGGCACTCTATTTACATTATTGACTGTGATTGTTATTGTTTCTGAAGCTGTCAATGAGCCGTCAGAGACTGTGAATGTGATACCTGGGTACGTTCCTGACTGTGAATATGACGGTGTCCAGCCGAATGCTCCGCTTGACGATAATGTTGCTCCGCTTGGAAGCCCTGAAGCAGTGTATGTCAAGCTGTTTCCATCAGGATCTGAGCCTGAAATTGAGAATGTCAAAGCCTGGTTCTCATTTGTCTGCTTGTTTCCGATTGAATTCAAAACAGGAGCCCTGTCAAAATTATTTACTGTAATTGTGATTGTCTGTGAAGCTGTTCCACCGACTCCATCGTTTGCTGTGAATGTTGCAGAATATGTTCCTGACTGGTCATATGTTGGTGTCCAGCTGAATGTAGTTCCGCTGAAGCTTGCCCCTGAAGGCAGACCTGAAGCTGAATATGTTATTGAGTCTCCGTCTGCATCTGTTGCAGATATTGTGAATGTCAAAAGTGCGTTTTCATTTACATTCTTGTTTCCAATTGAAGCAAGCACAGGTGCACTGTCTCCTATTGTTACTGTGTCTTCGCCGTACTTAACCCATCCGCCGGCTGCTCCAAGATACTTCCAGACTTCGCATTTCCAGCTTTCACCTATGTTCGTGCTGGCTGCCGGAACTGTGTTTGAAGTAACTGAAGTCAAACCCCCATTCCTGTACCATTTATAGGTGTACCCGCTTCCTGAGCTCACCTGGCAAAGCAAGTTTGCATTGTGGCTTGCAGGAGACGCTGGTGTTATTGTCGCTACGCCTGTTGCATTTACAACAGCTGCAGCTAGAAAGAATAAAACTAAAAATGAAAAGATTTTGCTGATTTTCATTGTGATTATTTTCTGAATTTTAGCCCAACACGGCCGTTAAGCTCGTAAGCTTCTCCTGGCTGGACAGCTGCGTCGTGCGGATTGATTTTTGTTACGTACTTTCCGCCAAGTTCTAACCTGAATATGCCGTTTTCGTAAATTATGCCTGCGCCAAGCTTGTCGCTGTCAACCTCAACATCAGATCCTCCTTTGGGTTTGTTTTTGCTGATTCCTTTCTCATACCCAAGCGAAGCACCAATTCTGCCTAATTTTCTTAGATCTATAGGCAGCGATTCTGCTTTGACTTCCACTAGTTTATTTTTCGAATCAAGCTTAGTCACCATTGGGTCTATCCCTTCTCCACTTACTGTGGTTTCCCTGTCTCCCCATGTTTGGGTGTAGTCTGCCTCGACTTTTGAGCGAAGAGGTAGCTGTAGTTCAATTGCCCCAAAGTACCCCTTGTGCTGTGAATCATCAATTTTTGTGTTGAGTCCTGCGTCAGATGTCCTGATGCTGTTGTCCAAAAGTGCGTACCCGCCTTTTAGCTCAAGCAGTACCTTGTCATTGACCCTGTAGCCAAGACCTATGCCTGCTCTCAAAGCAATCTCAGTTAATTCCTCAAGAGTCTCATTTGCAAGTTTGTCGTCCTTTCTTCCTACTGAATGATTGTATGCGCCATCAAGGTGCAAACCTCCAACCAGTCCGCCTATGATTGTAAATCTTGGTTTTAGCGCTCCGCTTGCTCCAACTTTATTCTGCGAACCGCCGTAGCCAGCTTGGTAGCCCATTCCTGTCTCGTCGTAAACAGTTACTTTTCCATCTTCAAATCCGTTTAGGTAATTGAAAAATAGTTCTCCTTCAGAGTTCCTTGTGAATGCGTTCCAAAACGCTTTAGTCCAGCCGCTTCCGGCTGTTCCGGTAACTGCTTCAGCCATTTCAGTCTGTTTTGGTTTAATTGCTTGTTCTTTTGCTGGCTTTTTTCCCTTACAATTCAACCCTATCAGCTCTCTTTCGTCGCATTTAAGCTTCTTTCCGCCTTTCATTGCGTCAAGCGCTTCAAGAACATCTGGTGAAAGTTTTCTTGGATTTATCTGGAATTTTCCCTCTCCACCTCCAAAAGGCAGTAAAACATAACCTTTTGAAGAAGTGAATGGCTTTTTTGGAGTTTTGCACATGAACTTTTCAAGCTCCTTTCCATTGTAACCTGCCTCGCAGCCACTAAACAAAAGTTCAAGGCGATTTGTATTAAGTATTGCAATTGCTGTTTCTGGGGTAGGGTATTCAGCGCCGATTCCTTTCAGGACGCTTACAAACCCAAGTTCGCTTGAAGGCTTTATTGTCCTTGTTGCTCCTTCAGGTATTGACTTCAGAACATTTTTGTTCAGATATTTGTTAAAATCAAAGTTTTTTGAAAGTATGCTTAAATCATAATTGATTGTGTTAGGCAGGGATATTACTCCAAGCGCTCCAACGCCGTCTGTTTTAGTGCAGACAATGAAATCCTTTTCAGGAATGCATCCTGATTTTGAGCCAAGCCTTGTGTATATTTCATTTTTTCTCGCTTCATTTGCTCTTTTTTCAGGACTAATAACATAAACTGCTGGTTTTGATGGCTCTTCTTTAATTATGACTCCTACTGGAGCTGTAACTGGCTTTGGTGCAATAACTTCTGTAGGTCCTATCACAGGTGCTATAATCTTCGGTGGCTCTTCTTTCTTTTCGCCAAAAGGCTTGTTAACCTTTAGTGGCGCTACTGCATTTGTTGCAGGCGCAGAAAAGTCAGCATAATTAATTGGCGTTGGTGTGATCATTGGAGTCTTATCTCTCTTTGCATTTGCGTTAGTTTCTATCGCATAAAGAAGAGATAGTCCTGCAATCACAGGTAATGCTGCCTTTTTGGCAAAATTCCATGCTTTCTTTAATCCAGAAATATTATTATAGCTTTCAACTGCGTTTTCCAAATTTTGTGTTTTTTCCATTTCTATTTACCCCCATCTAAGCTTAGAATAGCCTCTTTTTAGCTATACTTGCCTTTATACTCCCCCTAAACACTTTTTAGCAATATTATTATAGTAGAAATACCAACTTATATTTAAATCTTTTGGTTTTTACCATAACTGAGTAGTGAATTTAATAGTAAATAATAGGACAAAAAGGTTTATAAACTACCGCTAGCACGATTTAAAACTTAAAATGACGAAAAGTTTGTTAAAAATTAAATGGATTTGTCTGATAGCCCTTTTATTGGTTAATATTGCAGTAGCGACTGCTGTTGAAGTAAGCTATTCTGTTGATATTACTGCATTGGATGCAAATAATACAGTCTACACAACTTCCAAGGGCGTAAATGATGCTTGTGAAGCCAAATGCACATCCCATCTCCCTTCATTTGACGTGCCAGAAGGCTACTCAGTTTCAAACTTTACACTTGTCTATGAGTCATCTCCTGACTATAAGATTTATTTTTCATCAACAAAAACAAAGCTGACTGAAAACGCTAATGATACAGTCACTGTTGAAATCCTGAAGAAAGCGGTGAAGAATGAGACAGTTGTAGCACCTGAATTGGTGTGCAGCAAAAGCAAATGCGATAAGGGATGCGTCGTGTGCAGCGACGATGCGTGCCACGATCCTGGGTTCAAGTGTGTTGAAGAGCTGAATGTTGAAAAAATCTTTCCAAGCACAATTGAAACAGGCGATGCACAGATAAATATCCTCATCAGTAATACTGGGACAGTTGACCTGCAGAACGTACGCGTTGATATAACCGGCGACGGGCTGTCAACAGAATCAACTGCGCCTATTGCAACCCTTGCAAGCGGCGAGAAAGACTACGCTTTTTTGAAAATAAGCGCTTCAAAGCCGGGCATGATTGACTTTGTCATAAAAATTTATGCGGATAATGTGCTAAAAAACAAGGTTGTAGGGCAGATAACTGTGACGCAGAAAACAGTTGTTAAGAATGAGACAACTGAAAAATTCAATGTTACTGAATTGTCAAGCAGGCTTGACCAGCTGAAGGAAAAATACAATCTTCTCAACCAGGAATACCAGGACAAAAAGGTCCAAGGTTACATAGTTGATGTTGCTGGAAATACATTAAAAAGTGCTTATGATTATGTGACTCAAGCGCAGCTTTATTTGTATGAAGGTGACTACAAAAAAGCAAAGACAAACCTTGAGATGGCTGAATCAAGCTTTAATGATGTGGCGGACCAGCTGAACAGCGCGCAGAAGCAGAAAGTTACCTTTATGGACAAGGTAAAGACTAATATGCTTTACTTCGGCTCGATGGCAGCTGCCATTGTCTCCATGTTTGCTGCGTACAGGGCAATTAGCGGACATGTTAACAAAAAGAAAATAATAGAGCTTCACAAGAAAATCAGGAAAAAGGGCGAAATGGTTGGAGAGAAGAAGTCTGTCAAGAAAGAAGGAGACGAAGATGACGAAGAAGATGAGGACGACGAGCCAAAGGAAAAAACAGAAGTAAAGAAGGAAGAAACTAAGAAGCCAGAACAGAAGAAAAAGCAGAAGTGATTCTAATAAATTATATAAAATATAAGAAAGCTTTTTAAACAAAATAGTATATAAACGCATAAAAAGGAGGTGCGAAGATGCTTAATGACTGTAATTACAATAAAGTAAGGCTTCTGCATGACCTCAGCAGGATTAACTGGTATCTGAAGAAGCATGCAAAAGAGGATGCAAAGAAGCATGGTCATCCGCTGTGCCACACAATGTGCGAAGAAATGGAGAAGGACATGGAAAAGCACATTGACAAGCTGAGGGCGGCGATAATAGGCCTTTCAAAAGAAGGGAAATTTTAATAAAACGAGGTGCTAAAATGAAAGAAACAGGAAAATGTGAATGTGCTCCGCGATGCAAAGGTGCAAAACTTTTGATTTTGGGTGCGCTAATAGTATTAAATGCGGTTTACGGCTGGTTCAGCTGGGGAATTTTTGTAGGCGGCATCATTGCAATCAAGGGATTGATTAAACTGCTGTTCGGCTGCTGCCCTGCATGCAATTGCAAGCGCAAATAAGCCAACAATAGTCGTAAAGGGGATTTAAATGATGAAGATAGGATTTTTTTCATTTACCTGCTGTGAAGGCTGTACAGTAATGTTCATTGAACTGCTGAACAAGAAATTCTTTGAGTATGCCAGCAAGGTTGACATACAAAACATAAGGGTTCTGCGCTCAAATGAAACTATTGGCAGCCTTGACATTGCATTTGTCGAAGGGGCTATTTCCACGCAGAGCGAAGTGAAAAAGCTGAAGGAGATAAGGGAAAAGAGCCAGATGGTTGTTGCACTGGGCTCCGGCGCTGCAAACGGCTATCCCTCAAACCAGAGGAACAGCTTTGATGAGACAAGAAAAAAGGAGATTGCGCCGCTGGTGAAGAAGCTGCACCAGCTGGATGAAATATCTCCAATAAGTAAGTTTGTTAAGGTTGACGATCAAATAAACGGCTGTCCTGTAAGCGAGGACGAGCTCGCTGTAAAAATGGAGGGCTATCTTAAAAAATTCAGTTAAAATGCACGACGAAGAATTTGAACTGGAAATAAAGAATGTCTCGAAAATAGAGGGACACACGCATCTTGATGTTAAGGCAAGGAACGGCAAGGTATCAAGCTGCAAACTGAAGATAAGCGAGAACAAGAGATTCTTCACAACTGCAATAAAAGGAGCGAAATACAGCATGGTTCCCGTCACAATGTCAAGAATCTGCGGGACATGCAGTTCTGCCCATGTTTTGTGCGCGACAGAGGCTGTTGAAAATGCGTTTGGAGTGAAGCCAAGCGAACAGACATTTGTCCTGAGGAATCTCCTGATGTATGCGAGCCAGCTGAGAGACCATGCAATGCATCTTTATTTTTTCTGCCTGCCTGATTTGTTCAACAAGGACTCTGTTCTTGATTTCAATGAGCAGGAGCTGGGCTGGGTAAAGGACGGCTTTGATCTCAAAGCTGCCGGAAACCTGCTTGCCACTGTTATCGGCGGAAGACCTATTCATCCGCATTTTCCGCTCATAGGCGGTTTCTCGAAAATACCTGAAAAAGCTGCGCTGGAAAACGCGAAAAAACAGCTTATTGCTGTCAGGCCAAAGATACTGAAAATCATTAATTTGTTCTACAATGACAAAAGCACATTCAAGAGAAAAACAAATTATGTGGCGCTTGTCAACAACGATTTCAATTACCTGAAAGGTGTAATAAAGACAGCAAAAGGCACGCTGATAAACGAGGAAAATTATGGCGACCATCTGCAAAAGGTTGTCCTGCCGTACTCAACAGCACTTGGAGTTGAGTTTGAAAGCAAGGAATACATGGTCGGCTCATTGGCAAGGATGAACCTTAACAAGGAAAGCCTTAACAAAAATACTCTAAGAGACGCAAAGAAATACCTAAGTGAGTTCCCGTCTGACTGCATCTTCAGGAACAATCTTGCGCAGGCAATTGAAATGCTCCATGACCTTGACGCTTCATTGGAATTGCTTGATTACGACTTCAAGAAGGAGGCGCCTGTAGAAGTTAAAGTTAGAGCTGGAACTGGCGTCGGCGTTGTTGAAGCTCCGCGCGGAACACTTTATTATCATATTGAGTTTGACAGCAGTGGCATTGTGAAGAACGCAAGCATTTGCATCCCGACCCAGCAGAACATAATACATCTTGAAAAGGATGTTGCGAGCTATGTCGAACAGATGCTTGCAAAGAAAATGAGCAAGACAAGGATAGGGCATGAAGTCGAGAAAATGATAAGGGCGTATGACCCCTGCATGAGCTGTGCAACTCACTTCCTTAGAATAAACTGGATTTGAGCAAGCGCTTCTTTTTCTGAAATTCTCATTGGAACGCCTATTATCTTGGCAGAATCAATAAGCTTCATCTTTTTCAGAAGCTTCAGGTTGTACCCCAAGTCAAAATCATGAAGAGAATATACCTTGCTTTGCTTTATCTGGTCTATATTTTCTATTATCATAACTTTGTCAATCCCTTCAACAGCGTCGAGAATTACTAAATCCCGCCCCTCTGCCTGAAGCTCTTCTGTGGCGTCTATATCCTTGAATTCTATGTCCTTGAATTTCTTTTTCAGCTTCGGCAAAATTCTTAACGGCAAGCTATCCTTCTTCACAAGCAGGTTACCAAAAACAAGTATTTTCATTTTAAAAACGGATTTTCAGAGTCTTTTTGCAGCGCTTCAAACCATTTGATCATATCTTCTACTTCAAAATCCACAATACCCCTGACAACGATCGCCCCCTTTTTGCTTTTCCCGTGGACAAAAACATATTCTGTAACAGGATATACGTCAAGATATTCCATATCAAGACTTATGGGATAATTATCCCTATAAGCGATTACTGTTGCTAAATTGTCTTCAATATGTGCAATCTTGACAGAGCACTGCTCTATGTGCGCAAGAATTCCCGGCAGGTCTGGATCATTGCGTTTTACTGCATCTTTAGCATAATTATATAATACTTCGTTGTGCCCTTCTCTGTCTGTTCCTTCAAAATAGCTCTTAACGCTTCTGTCATCGAAAACTCCCGCCTTATGCAGCACGTAGATTTTTGGAAACGGTACCCTAAACTCTGATATCGGAATCCATTTTTCTTTATCAGCCATTGAACTCTTTCGCAGTATTTCTTTCCATCTCATTGCTTCTGCATAATTTGACTTGTGAGGAAGCGGCGAACATGAAGCAATGTAGCGCTGGTCCACTGGTGTTAATTTGATTTTTCCGTTTCCCATTCAATTTGATGAAAGGAACTAATTTATTTAATTTGCTGTGCTGTGCGAAACCTTTTTAAATAAGCCAGTATATAAGCCAGATATGTACAAGCAGGCAATAATCATAAGGCAGGACTTGAACATGCCAAAGGGCAAGCTGGCTGCGCAGGCTGCGCATGCTTCTGTTTCCGCTGTCCTTAAATCCAGTAAAGATATTGTAAAGAAGTGGGAAGACGAAGGCATGAAGAAGGTTGTTTTGAAGGCCGAGAGCCTGAATGAGCTTAAGAAGCTTCAGGCAGAAGCAAAGAAAAACAAATTAATTAATGTGATAATAACAGATGCAGGCAAAACATTTTTCAAGACAGGAACAATAACCTGCCTTGCAATAGGGCCTGACAAGGAAAAAGAAGTTGACAAGGTGAGCGGGAAGCTCAAACTGCTATGAAAGAAGAAAAGAAAAACGGAAAGCTGAGGCTTGTCAGGGAAGAGGAGACTTCCCAGGATGACAGGGCAAACAAGCCAAAAGTAATAGAGGACAGATACAAGAAGCTGGAAGAGATAAGAAAGCTGGGCATAAACCCATATCCTTACAGGTTTGACAGAAAAAACACAGCAGATGAAATTCTGAAGGATTCTGAAAAAATCAAGAAGACAATTGTTGCAGGAAGGATTGTTTCATTAAGGCCGATGGGGAAGGCGGCGTTTGCGCACATACTTGATCACACTGGTAAAATCCAGTTCTACATAAAAGAGGATGATGTCGGAGAAAACCAATACAAGCTGTTCAAGCTTCTTGATTTGGGTGATATAATTGGGATTGAAGGCGAGATTTTCAAGACAAAGACAGGAGAAATAACAGTGCACACCAAAAAATTGACACTTCTGTGCAAAACCCTGCTTCCACTGCCTGACAAGTTCCACGGGATACAGGACCCCGAGCTGATTTACAGGAAAAGATATCTTGATTTGATTTCTGACCCAGAAAAAAAGAAGATTTTCGAGGCAAGGGCAAAGATAATCTCTGCAATAAGAGAATTTTTGGACAAGAACAATTACATTGAAGTTGAAACGCCGATTCTTCAGCCTGTTTACGGCGGAGCAGCTGCAACGCCTTTCACAACGCATCACAAGGAGCTTGAAATGGACTTATATTTGAAAATATCGCCTGAATTGTATTTGAAAAGGCTGATTGTCGCCGGATTTGACAGGGTTTATGACCTTAACAAGAATTTCAGGAACGAGGGCATAGACAAGACGCACAATCCGGAGTTCACAATGGTTGAATGGTACAGGGCATATTTTGATTACAATGATGTCATGGACGAGTTTGAGGAAATGTGCAAATTTATAGCGAAAAAGGCGCTTGGCACTACAAAGATAAATTACCAGGGAACTGAAATTGACTTTGCAAAGAAATGGAGAAGAATAACAATGGTTGATGCGCTTGAGGAGTTCGGCGGGATTAGTGTGAATGACATGAGCGATGATGAATTAAGGGAGCTTGCCGACCAATACAAAATAAAATTTGAAGGCGAGGTTACAAGAGGCGTTATTATTGGCGAACTTTTCAAGGAGATAGTTGAGCCGAAGCTGATTCAGCCGACATTCGTAACAGACCATCCAGTTGAATCCACGCCTTTGTGCAAGCCGCTGAGAACCGGCGATTCAAAGTTCGTTGAAAGATTTGAGCCGTTCATCATGGGCATGGAGGTCGGAAACGCGTATTCCGAACTTAACGATCCTATTCTTCAGAAGAAATTTTTTAAGGAGCAGTCAAGGCAGTACCCAATGGATGAAGACTTCATTGAAGCGATTGAAACTGGAATGCCTCCAACAGGCGGGTCTTCACTTGGCGTCGACAGGTTTGTTATGCTTCTTACAGACCAGAAAAGCATCAGGGATGTGATTCTGTTCCCTACGATGAAGCCGAGATGAAACTCGCAGCACTATTCTCAGGCGGAAAGGATTCGACTTATGCTGTTTATCTTGCGCAGAAGGAGCATGACGTCAAATGCCTTGTTTCTGTCATTTCCGAGAACCCAAGTTCATACATGTTCCACACGCCAAACATAAATCTGGCTGGGAAGCTTGCAGAATGCCTTGGAATCCCGCTAATAACGCAGGCGACAGAAGGGGAAAAAGAATTGGAAATGAAGGATTTGAGGAAGGCTCTTGAACGAGCCATTAAGGAATACAAGATTGAAGGCATTGCAGTCGGCGCAATCGCTTCAAAATACCAGTTCAACAATGTGAAGGAGATGTGCGCTGACTTAAAATTAAAGATATTCTCTCCGCTCTGGGATGTTTCGCAGGACGAATACATGGAAAAGCTGATTAAGGATTTCAAGGTAATGATTGTAGGAGTTGCAGCTGACGGCTTCTCAGACAAATGGCTCGGAAGAATTATTGATGCAGACGCCCTAAGGGAACTGAAGGCGCTGAACAGGAAATACAAGATAAGCATTGTGGGTGAAGGCGGAGAATTTGAAACGCTTGTTACCGACGGCCCAAACTTCAGGAAAAGACTTGAGATTGTTGACTCTGCTGTTGAAATGGACTCGGAGAATTCGGGAATCCTTAGAATAAATGAAGTGAAACTGGTTGATAAGGAAAAAAGATCGCTTAAAGGGAGGGTTGGTTAGATTTTCAGGATTTCTGCAAACTTTGCGAAAAATATAAGTATATCTACAATAATAAAACTTTATAGGGGGGATTAAAATGGGAGCACTAATAGAATTAACATATTTAAATGATAAAATCTGCATTGATAATAAACCAATAAAAGCTACACCAATTAGAGAACCAGGTTATGTAGTAGCATCTAAATCAGATACTATGGTAGATAATGAAATGTTTAGAAAAAGGATTGAATCGGAAGCACCGGAGAATGCCAATGCGTTTATCAAAGGGATGCCTTGTTACATATATGATGAAGGAATTACCCCTATTCAATATTACAAAATTTTAAAAAAATAAAGTTATGAATTTTGAACAGCATTGCAGGGCAAGCGAAACAGCATTTGGCAAAAGATATGAAAGAATACACCGCTGGCTGGATGAATTTGC
>CAIMOB010000058.1 GCA_903842985.1 uncultured archaeon | reverse complement strand
TACTGATGATGCTTTGCAGCGCGCCTCTTCTGCAGAATAAGCATCGTGAGAAGCATTATGAAAACTCCAGTGAGAAGTCCCACTGCGCCGAAGACCCATCTGAGATAATCCTTGTTTGCTGCTTGCGTGCATACATTCTGCAGCATAGAGCTGTCAATGGGCACTGTCCTCTCAACTGTGTTCCTGACTCCTGCGATGTCTGTGTAAGATATTTTGACATTGATTGCATTAGCGCCTTGTGTGGGAATAGCTTTCACATGCGCGACTGCAAGATCGCCCTGGTTGAGGTCGCCGAGAGATGAAGGCTCTGTCTCCTTGAGAAAATTCACATTGCCTTGCTCCACTTCAAAGACAATTGCCTTTGCAGGCTCGCCCCCTGTGTTTGTGAGAACAAACGAAGTTTCCTGGGGAGTTATGTCCCTGAGCTTGACATTGAATTCAGTCTTTGTCTTGGCTATCTCAATTGGTATGTCATAGCCTGCTGCTGCCGTTGTTGATTCTGAATTTGCATTTGTTATAATCTTTAGTTTCGATTCCCCCGCTGGGGCATTGTCCGCCACTTTAACCCGGTATTTAAGGACAACCTGGGTGGAGTCTTTTGTGGCATCCAGCTTGTAAGCATTGTTTATGCCGTTGATTAATCCGTAATCCCTCACAAGCGTGTCGTTCGAAGAGAAAGGGTAATCAAGCTTGAGCTCGAACCTTGCTGCCGGCGCATCAGTGAGTCCCATGTTTTGTACTTTTATCCATAGGTCAAACCAATCTCCTGCATTCACCGGGTAAGGTTCGTATTTAATCACACTTACCATGAAATATGGATTGGAAGTAGTGGGTATGTTTGTGGAAGAAGAATAATTAATCTCATTCACGTTCTCGCCATGAGCTGGTGTTGACCCTGCAACAGCAAATATCATAAATGCTGCGAGGAGTATTAAACTCTGCAAATTTCCTCTTGTTTTCATTTTTTAGCCTCCTTGGTTATGTCTTTTTTAGTCTTGACTCCCTTATTATCTTTGTTGTTGGAGGAATCAATCTTTGACAGTATCTCTTTTAAGCTCTTTAGCGAGCCTGACATCTTCGTCAGCTCTTTCTCATCCAGGACAAGAAGTTTCTCCTTGAGATTTTTTTTCAGGATTTCTCTTGAGCCTTTCAATGTCTCCCTGCCTTTTTCAGTGACGCCTATTTTCACTATTCTCCTGTCCTTCTCATCATCTATTCTCCTAACCTTTTTCTCTGCAATCAGATGGTCGATGATGGCAGTCATATTTGGCTTTGAGATGCCTAGATGCGTCCCGATTTCAGACATTGGCAAAGCGCCCCTGACTGACAATATTCCCAAGACAGGATACTGCGGATTAAGCATGTTTGTGCATCTGTCTTCTTCGCTGAACTTCAGCAGCCTTCTAAATAAGGGGAAAAGCGACATAATATTCTCTGTTATCTGGTCATAGTCTTTATTTTGCATTTTATTGGTTATTTAGATTTATTGTTAAATTTAATAATAGTTAAAAAATATAACTAATATATAAAGGTTGTGGATGTTTAACAAGAATTATAACCTTTTATCTATATTCTTCCTCACTTCTTCCATCTGCCCCTCTTCATATTTCTTCTGCGGCCAATGGCGAAGCCCATCTCCAATATTTCTTGGGATGATATGGAAGTGCACATGCGGAATAAGCTGGCCAGCTGGCTTAAGGTTGCTCTGATTGATATTTATTCCGTCTGCGTCCACAGCTTCTTTCACAGCAGAAACAATTTTCTTCAGCGCTTTCATGACTTTGCATGCCAAATCATCCGGCAAATCCATCAAAGTTTCATAATGCTTCTTCGGCACAACAAGTGTATGCCCTGGATTGACAGGAGAAATGTCAAGGAAAGCAATCACATCGCTGTCTTCAAAGACCTTTGCGCACGGAATCTCCCCCTTGATTATCTTGCAGAAGATGCAGTCTGTCATTTTTCTGTTCTTTTCTCGATTGTGAATGAATTTCCCGTTGTTGAAAATGAATAAATTATTCCAGACCTTGCTCTATTTTCTTTTAGATTTTTCTCTTTTATTATATCACTAATTGCTTTTAATATGTTAATCATTAGTTTTGGATGATAGTCAACGTGGTAATCACTGTCGTCGTTTTCAATTCTCACGCTTATTCTTTTTGTATGATTAAGCCTTTCCCTGTTTTCAATAATCCCAATCAGTCTAACATCAACAAATACAAATTTATGCGTTGGAAATTTTGCTTCGCCTGCGCGCGTCAGCGTTCCTGTGAGGACTGTTGCACTTGGAAAAATAAAAAAACCAGATATCTCATCTAAAAGTTCGCCCAAGTCTGTTCTTACCATTTTTATTGTTAATCTCTTTTTGTTTAAAAAACTTATGGACCCACCGGGATTTGAACCCGGGTTTCCGCCTTGCGAAGGCGACGATCTGCCGGACTGATCTATGAGCCCGCGAAGCAAAATATGAAGTGGACCCTGCGGGATTCGAACCCGCGGCCTCCGCATAGCCAATGCGGCGCTCTACCAGGCTGGGCTAAGGGCCCCTGCAAAAAAGTCTGAAATGACACTATTTAAATCTTTGTTTATAAACTTTAAAAACCAATAACCAAAAACTATAAATTTATGTGCTGTTTCTGGATTTAACATGTCAAAATGCTCAATGGAAAGAATAGCGATGCCAAATGAAAAAGAAAACATGTTAATTGAATCTGTTAAAGATCATCATATTGAAGCAAGTGGAAGCGGTTATAAAAACAAAAAAATTAGTCATAAAGCTTTGGAATCACTGGCAGCTTCGATACACGAAGCAGATAAAAGAATAACAATGTCTCATATGGATACGTTGTGGATGCTGATGGACCAATTCAACGGCGTTTCTGGAAAACCTCAACCATGCAATTCAGATATCTATCAAGTGATAGAAGGAAAGGTCTTGGATGTCAAGACACTTAGGGGCAATCATGGGATTGAAATAACAGTTGACAGCAACTCGCCTGTTAAAACAATTATATTCAACAGCTTCTGTTCGTTTAATAGAGGCGACAGCATTTTGGCATCGATTCTTAAGACATATTATAATGAGGATAAATCACAAAAACAAGTAAATCATTATTACAGAAGGGCGCTAAATTCGATGGAATCAGCCGAAACAATCAAAATAGTCAAAAAAGGCATAGTAGTTGCCACGTATCAAAATCTTTAAATACCCACTTTCTTTTTTGTATACTATGAAAGACATTGTATTGAAATATGTGCTGCATAACTCCATCAAATACAATGGAAAGCCCAGCGAAGGAGCTGTCCTGGGGCATATCTTCTCGCAGAATCCTAATCTCAAGCCAAAAATAAAGGAGTTAAGGGAGGAGATAAAGAAAACAATCAAGGAAGTCTCAAAAAAATCAGCAGAAGAGCAGCTTGAAACACTTAAAAAAATCGCTCCAGAGCTTCTTGAGGAAAAAAAGCCGGAAGAAAAGAAGCTTGCAGAATTAAAGAATGCAAAGCAAGGCAAGGTTGTGATGAGGTTTGAGCCAAGCCCTTCAGGTCCGCTGCATATCGGCCACGCTTTTGTTCTAGCATTAAACTATGCATACAGCAGGATATATGATGGAAAATTTATTATTAGGATATCTGATACAAATCCCGAGAACATTGACCCGCAATCATACAATTTGATTGAAGAGGATGCGAAATGGCTGACAAATAACGGCGTTTCTGAATTCATGATACAGTCAGACCGAATGGATATCTATTACAGGTATGCTGAAAAATTAGTTGAGATGGAAAAGGCGTATGTCTGCACTTGCTCTTCAGAGGCGTTCAAGGAGCTGGCAGATAAAATGGAGCCATGCCCCTGCAGGAACATTTCAAAGGAAGAAAATATCAAAAGATGGAAAATGATGTTTAAGGAATACAAGCCAGGCGAAGCTGTCCTGAGGATAAAAACAGACATTAAGCACAAGAATCCTGCAATGAGAGACTGGCCTGCAATGAGAATAAATGAGTTCAAGCATCCGAGAAAGGGAGAGGCATACAGGGTTTGGCCGCTGATGAGCTTCTCAGTAGTTATCGACGACATGGACACGAAGATGACTCACTTGATAAGAGGAAAGGACCACATGGACAATGCGAAAAAGCAGGAGTATGTTTACAATTATCTTGACAAGCCGATTCCTGAGTCATTGTTTTTCGGCAGGATTAATTTTGAAGGCATGGAAGTCAGCTGCTCGCAGACAAGGCTGAGAATTGAGTCAGGCGAATTCACAGGCTGGGATGACATAAGGCTTCCATTTTTGGCAGCGCTGAGAAGAAGGGGCTACCAGCCGGAGGCATTCATCAAGTTTGCAACAGACACAGGCGTATCGCCTGTTGACAAGACAATCAAGGCAGAGGAATATTTCAAACTTTTGGACGCATACAACAGGGACATAATTGACCCGAAGTCAAACAGGTATTTCTTCATCAATGACCCTGTTGAAGTTGAAGTAAAGGACGCGCCTGAGCATAAGGTTGAGATTGACGTGCATCCTGACCGCATTGAAATGGGAAAAAGGGTTTTCAAGGCGCACAAGAAATTCTTCATCACAAAAAATGATTTCAATTCAATGAAAGACAATTATCTTTACAGGCTTATGGATTGTCTCAACCTGACAAAAATAGGAAAAGAGCTTGTGTTTGATTCTATTGAGTATGACAGATATAAGAAAGGCGGTGAGAAAATAATACACTGGCTTCCTGTTGAAAAAGAGCTTGTTGAAGTTGTTGTCCTGATGCCTGACGCAAAGACAGAGAGGGGATTTGGAGAGGCAGGCATAAAGAAGCTTAAGCCGGGTGACATATGCCAGTTTGAGAGATTCGGCTTTGTAAGGCTTGATGAAGTAAAGGAAGGAAAATATCACTTTTGGTTTACTCATAAGTAGCTTAAACGCCGGAATTTGAGGGTTTTAGCCATTATTAAAACCAAAAGCTTTATATATAATCATATATAATTTTGGATAGTCGGGTGCAAAAACCCAGATAATGCTAAAAAAAATTGAGGTGGTTTTAATGACAGACAGTTTGGTTGTTAAGGCAAAGATTAAGGATGTTGCAAAGGGCTACAATGTAGCAGGCGACCTCGCTGATGCTTTGTCACAAAAAGTTGAGCAGCTTATCAAAGAAGCTTGCAAAAGGGCTGAAGCAAACGGAAGAAAAACCGTAATGGCAAAGGACCTTTAATTTTTTATTTTTATTTTTATGAAAAACACATCACTAGCAATCCTTGTTGGAATTTCTATAGTAGTCTTGATGCTCGGATTTGTTGTTTTAAGGGAAGGGATTTTTGGGTTCGGAACACTTGCGAATGTCTCGATAAATCTCAGCTCAGAAACTTCTATTTTAATCAACTATGACATAAATTTCGGCCCAGGAAGGGTTAACAGCACGTCAACAAACGCAATACTTGACAGTTCCTTGTCAAGCGCAATAAACGGAACATGGAGCTGGGGCGCGCCGCAGTACATCCGCGCAGAAAACGACGGCACTGTGAACATTTCGGTGAACATAACCTCGACTGAAGACGCAGCTACGTTTGTCGGCGGAACAAGCCCAGGATTCATGATAAAAGGCATAGCAACAGAGCCAAACGCGTGTACTACAGGATTCGAAACAACCTACATCAGCATTGAAAAAACATCAAAGTCATTGTGCGGCCTGATGCAATATGGAAGCAGCGAGGACACATTCAACAATTCGGTAAGGATTGTTGTGCCGTCTGACGCAACACCCGGAATAAGAACAGCAATATTGACATTTACAGGCAAATGCCTTTCTAACTGTGTTTAAGTTTCTTAAGAACTTCCTTCTGCTTCTTTATCTTTGAGCCCAGCATTTCCACTTTTTTCTTCTCCTTCCCAGATCCCCTGAGCCTCTGGTACTCTTTTTCAAGCAGATTCAATTTTTCCTCTATTTCTTTTAGCTCGCCTTCTGTCAGGCCGAATTTCTCTTCAATCCTGCCCAGCCTTTCCCTCTCTTCTTCCTCCATCTCACTTGTCACATCTTTTATTCTGGAAATGTTTTCCTGCAGTGACTGCGACATCTTCATGAAATCCTCAACCTTCTTCGTCTGCGGCAGCGGCGTGACACCTATCTGCTCAACTCTTGCCTGAAGCTTTCTCAGCAGTTCATCTTCATCATCCTGCCTGTGGGTTATCTGCTTTTCCTTGTCGATTATCTCATTTATTTTTAAAGAAAGCGCGCCTGTCTCATCATCAATTCTTTGTCTGCTCACGCCTTTTTCAGTGTAAAGCGATTTTATTCTTTCGATGTGCCTCGCGACATCAGCCTTCTGCCTTTTCTTGGCTTCAACAGCCTTGGCTGTCTTGCACACTCTTATGAAAAGATTTTTTAGGCTTACTCCGCTTAGCTTGGTTATCTCATCCATTAGAAAAGCCCTTTTCTAGGGGCAGGCGGTGCAGGAGGCGCGGGCGGCATCGCCGGCGGAGGAGGCAGTGAAGGCGGCATCATAGGTCCTTGCCTCGACGTAAAAACAGGAGGTCTCGGCGAAAACGCTGGTTTCTCCTCCTCAACTCCTCCAAGCATGTCAGCAACTGCAACAATGCCTCTTGCTATTTTTTTGTTCTGGTCCATTATTAAGTCAATCTTTTCAAGCAAAGGCTCGACTTTTGTCGCGATTGTCTGCGTCTCCCTTTCCTCTATCTTTAGCTCTTCAGCAGCTGTCTTGAATAGCTCTGTTAAAGAATTAATTGCAGCATTCAAATTCTTGATGCTCTCAACAAGATCGTTTCCACCCAAAGAACCTAATGGATTCTTCTTGATAGAATCTATATCCTCTCTTAGTCTCCTAACCTCTTTTTCAGGAACAAGTGCGTATTCATCTGCCATTTGGCCACCTCTTTTTAATGATTTATTACTGATAAATATCTGGTTTTTAAAAATCTTATGCTTTTAACTATATAAAATTGTTTTACTATTAATAAAAAGTAAAAGAATTACATCTCAGGCATCTGGCCAGGAGGCATTCCGCCTGACTTTCCGCTTCCTGCAATGACATCATCAATCCTCAGAATCATCACAGCTGCTTCTGATGCAGATGATATTGCCTGCGTCTTTATTTTCAGCGGCTCTATGACTCCAGCCTTCCAGGCGTCCATCGGCTTTCCCTTGAACACGTCAATGCCTGCCCATTTCTCTCCCTTGTCATGCGCATTTTTCAATGCAGTGAGCATGTCAATCGGGTCAAGGCCTGCGTTTTCAGCCAAAGTCCTTGGGATTATCTCCATTGAATCAGCAAAAGCCATTACAGCCAGCTGTTCTCTTCCGCTTAGTGTGTTTGAGAATTTTCTTAATTCCCTTGCCAGCTCGATTTCCGGAGCGCCTGCCCCGGCGACAATCTTTCCGACCTTCAGCGAGGCAATTACGTCGCCAACAGCGTCTGTTATGGCTCTTTTCACTTCATCTGCAACGTGCTCTGTCCCGCCTCTTATCAAAATTGTAACTGTCTTTGCTTTTTTGCATTCAGAGACAAATGTCATATCCTCGTCCCCGACCTTTCTTTCCTCTATCAGCCCTGCTGTTCCCAGTTCAGAAGCTGACAAGTCATCAAGGTTTGTGACTATTTTCGCGCCAGTAGCCTTTGCAAGCCCCTCCATATCAGACTTTTTCACGCGCCTGCATGCATAAATCCCTTTCTTTGAAAGATAATACTGCGCCATGTCGTCGATTCCTTTCTGGCAGAAGATAACGCTTGCGCCTGACTTCTCGACCTTGTCAACCATGCCCTTCAGCATTTTTTCTTCCATGTCAAGGAAGGCCTGCATCTGGTTCGGGTCTGTTATCTGGATTTTTGCGTCAATCTCTGTGTTTTTTATTTCCAATGCAGAGTCAACCAATGCGATTTTCGCGTTTCTCACCATCTTCGGCATTGCCGAATGCACTCTTTCCTTGTCAACAGCAATGCCCTCAATCAATTCTGACTGCTCGACGCTTGCGCCGACCTTTTTTTCTATTTTTATGTCGTTTGAGTCGATTTCAATCTTGTCATTTATCTTGATAAGAACATGCTTCACTGCCCTGACTGTTATGTCTGCAAGCTTTTCCTTTGACGCCTCTGCGCCCTTGCCTGTCATTGCAGTCATTGCAATTTTTCTCAGCGCATCATCATCTTTTTCGCCGATATTTTCAGCCATTTTTAAAAGAATTTCCTGGGCTTTTGCCTCGGCCATCCTGTAGCCCCTTGCGATTACTGTCGGATGGATGTCCTGCTCAAGCAGGCGTTCTGCGTTTTTCAATAATTCGCCTGCGATTACAACTGCCGTTGTTGTTCCGTCGCCGACCTCGTCCTCCTGTGTCTTTGCAACCTCAACAATCATCTTCGCGGCAGGATGCTCAATCTGCATTTCCTGAAGAATTGTGACTCCATCATTTGTTATTGTTATGTCGCCGAGCGCGTCAACAATCATCTTGTCCATTCCCTTTGGCCCAAGAGTTGTTCTGACTGTTTCAGCAACTAGCTTTGCAGCCATTATGTTGTTTCTCTGCGCTTCCCTTCCAAACGTCCTCTGGCTTCCTTCTGGTAAAATAAATATTGGTTGCATATTTCCTTTTGACATGTTTCACCCCTGAAGTCAGTTATTAGGAAAGGGGTTGTTTATAAATATTTTGTTATATGTTTTCAGTATGGAAAATAACAATTTTTATATACACTTAAACTTTCATTCAAAAAATGATAATAACAATCTCAGGCACCGAAGGCGCAGGCAAGACAACCGTTGCAAAACTTCTGGCTGAAAAACTCGGCTACAGGCATTATTCAACCGGCGACATTCTTCGACAGCTTGCGATAAAAATGAGGATTACAATAAATGACCTGATGGTTGCAGCAGAAACAGACAAATCAATTGACAGAGACATTGACAGGTTTTCAAAGGAGCTGGGCGAGAAAGAGGATAATTTTGTCATCGACAGCAGGCTGGCATGGCATTTTATCCCGAAATCAGTTAAGATTTTTCTTGACGCTGACTTGAAAACAAGGACAGAGAGGGTTTTCAGACAGAGAAGGGAAGAGGAAAAGTTTGAAACAATTGAAGAAGCAATGAAGAAAATGAAGGAGAGGGAAACTGTAAATCTTGGCAGGTACAAGAAAGCTTACAGCGTAACATATCTTGACAAGAAAAATTATGACCTTGTTTTTGACACGACAAAGACAACTGCCGAAGAGGTTGTTGAAAAGATACTGAGATTCATACAAAAGAGATAAATTTCAATATTCTAAATAAATCACCGCAAGCTTTTTAAATAACCCCTTTATCCTTTATAGTATTCTTCTAATACAGCAAACGCGAATTAGAGGGCACTCAAATGAAAGCAAAGAAAGGAGATTTTATTGAAATCGAGTACACAGGCATACTGAAAGAATCAAATGTTGTTTTTGACACAACTTCAGAGCAGATTGCAAAAGAGAATGAGATTCACAGCGAGAAGCAAAAGTACGGTCCGGTCATAATCTGCATCGGGCAGAGCAATCTTGTCAAGGGACTTGATGATGATATTGAAGGAAAAGATGTTGGCGTTGAATACGAGCTGGCACTTCCGCCGGAAAAGGCATTTGGAAAGAATTTAGCAAAATTAATCCAGTTTGTCCCGGCAAGGGTGTTCACGAAGCAGAACATCAGGCCAGTTCCCGGATTGCCCATAAACATTGATGGAATGTATGGTGTAATCAAGACAGTCGCAGGCGGAAGGACAACAGTTAATTTCAACCATCCATTGTCAGGAAAGGACATAATCTACAAGTATAAAATCATAAGAATTGTAACAGATGACAGTGAAAAGCTTGAGGCGTTCATGACAACACAGCTTGGCATAAAGAAAGACGCGTTCAAGATAGAAAATGGCGAAAATGCAGTAAAGCTAAGCATAAAAGCAAAGCTTCCAAAAGAGGTTCAAGATATCATAACCAAAAAAGCGCTTGAGCTAATACCGACGATTAAGAAGCTTGAGATAGCTGCAGAAGAAAATAAATAAACAAAAACTCTTTGCGAGTTTTTGAAATTGAAAATTGCATTGCAATTTTCAATAAGTTTATATATAAGTTTTGACAAAGAAAACAAAAAGAGGCCGATTTTAAACATGAGGGGATGAGGTATCAAAATGGAACAACATTTTAATGTAAGGCCTATTGAAAAACACGAATTAAGCTTGAAACAGACAATGCCTGAAAAGCACGTGCCGGAAGATGATGAACTGGAGGGATTTCTCACAAAGCAGAGGGCACAGATAAAAGTCCTCGGAATCGGCGGCGGAGGAAACAACACAATAAACAGAATCACTGAGGTCGGCGTTAAAGGAGCTGAAACAATAGCTGTAAACACAGACGCGCAGGACCTTCTTTACACTTCTGCTGACAAGAAAATCCTAATTGGAAAAGAGATCACAAAAGGGCTTGGCGCAGGCTCAATCCCAAAAATCGGCGAAGAGGCTGCAAGGGAGAATGAGTCAGAAATAAAGCATGCGATTCAGGGCGCTGACATGGTTTTCATAACCTGCGGGCTCGGCGGCGGAACAGGAACAGGCGCTGCCCCCGTTGTTGCAGAGATCAGCAAGAAGATGGGATGCCTGACTGTAGGCGTCGTTACAATGCCATTTGCAATGGAAGGCCAGCGAAGATACGAGAATGCAGTTGTCGGTCTTGAAAAAATGGAGCAGATTGTGGACACCCTTATTGTTATACCAAACGACAAGCTGCTTGAACTCGCGCCAGATCTTCCGCTTCACACAGCATTCAAGGTTGCTGACGAGATACTGACAAACGCGGTAAAGGGAATTGCAGAGCTTGTCACAAAAGCAGGATTGGTCAATGTTGATTTTGCAGACATAAGGACTGTGATGGCAAACGGCGGAGTTGCATTGATAGGAGTCGGCGAGTCTGATTCAGAGAACAGGGCAATAGATGCTGTTGAAAAGGCAATTGGAAATCCTTTACTTGATGTTGATATTTCAGGCGCAACCGGCGCATTGATTAATGTTGTCGGCGGACCTGACATGACATTAAACGAGGCAAGAAAGGTTGTCGAGACAGTCGGCGACAGGATTTCAGAGGACGCAAAGATAATCTGGGGAGCATTAATCTCAGAGGACCTTCAGGGCGTTATCAGGGCTATGCTGATAATAACCGGAGTCCAGTCTTCGCAGATATTCGGCGGAAGGCCGAGGAAGAAGACCGCTGCGAAGAAGAAGGAGATTGAGAACGAACTGGGAATTGACTTTGTTGATTAGGTATGGAAGAGGAAAAAGTTACACTGATAGAGAAGCTGAAAAGGTTTATCTACCAATGCAGGATTGTCCTGAGGGTTACTAAAAAGCCCACAAAGGACGAGTTCAAGACAATTGTCAAGGTATCAGGCATTGGAATTATGATAATTGGATTCATAGGCTTTGTTTTGCAGATGATAAAGCAGATTTTTTTGTAAAATGGATGAAGTGGAAAATATAGGCGGGGAAGTGAAAGAGAATAAGGAAGAAAAGTCAGATACACTTATCTTTGCAGTCAGGGTTACGGCAAACAGGGAAGACCAGGTCATGGGATTCCTGACAAGCAATGCCGAGAAAAAGAAACTTGCTGTTTATTCTGTCATAAGGCCGCACGGCATGAGAGGCTACATCTTCATTGAGTCAGCCACAAAGATAGACGCTGAGCAGGCTGCATTCGGGATTCCCTATGCGAGAGGCATACTTCCGCAGCCGATAGAGTTCAGGGAAATCGAGCACATGCTTGAGCAGGTCAAGAAGGAGATGAACATAAAGAAGAGCGATATTGTTGAGATAATCGCAGGGCCGTTTAAGAGGGAGAATGCGAAAGTCACAAGAATAGACAAGACAAAAGAAGAGGTTGTTGTGGAGCTGCTTGAGTCAGCTGTTCCGATTCCAATCACTTTGAAAATGGATGCTGTTAAGGTTATAAGAAGGGATTCTGACGAAGGAGAGCAAGAGGCGGGAGAAGAATAAGTTGCGCAACGAGCTTTCAGACAGGGTAAAAGATCTTCTAAAAGGTTTTAAGAGGGCAGAATCACAGGAATTCAGCAATTTTCCAGAAGCACAGAAATTTCTTTCAGAGTATTGCAGCTATTGCCAGAAAGGAAAAGGTAAAAAATGCAAAATCAATTATGGGTTAAGATGTGCAATGGGAGAGAATTATCCTTTTTGGGCGAATGTTTTTGTAAAACTCGAAAACGACCATGACTTTGTTCATAACTCGCCGGAAAACGTTCCAACAATAAGGGTCCATTGCAAAGACTATCAAGAAGCGCAAAGAAAAGTTTAAATACACTGATTTAATTCTTCAGGTTATGCAAGACAACGAGATAAACATACGCCTTGACAGCTATGATGACATTTTTTCTGATTTTGACCCGAGGCAGTATAATGTGAGGGCATTATCTTCTGATTTTCTTGATGAGGCAAAGCGGGCAAACCTGAATTCCACAGGGCCGATTGAAATAAAATTTTTTGTTGAGGATGGCAGGAAGAATTTGCGCGATGAAAACACAATCAAAAAAAGACTGAATGGGCATTTCACCAGGCACTATGAAGCGCTTGCAACAGAAAGAAAGCAGCTGATAAAGCAGGGGCTTGGATTTGCATTCCTGGGCATTTTGCTGATGCTCATCGCAACATTCATCCTGCTGAACGAATCTCAGAAAACATTCCTTGCTGCATTTTTCACAGTCATTTTCCAGCCAGCCGGCTGGTTCCTTTTTTGGGAGGGGATGTATCTGGCAATTTTCGATTCAAAGATGAGGAAGACAGATTATGCTTTTTACAAGCGCATGCAGAACTGCAATATTACTTTTTTGCATTATAAGTGATATTTTCAATATTCTAAATAATAACAGAAACCTTTTTAAATATACTCCAAAAACAGATGAATTATGCCTAAAACAATTGTTGAAGCGATGATTGAAGGGGGCAAGGCATCTGCCGCTCCTCCGCTAGGACCAGCACTAGGTCCGACTGGTTTGAATGTTGCGCAGGTCATAATTGAGATAAACAAGAAAACAGAGAGCTTCAAGGGCATGCAGGTTCCTATCAAAGTCATAGTTGACACAGACACAAAAACATTTGAGATTGAAATCGGTACTCCTCCTACATCAAGCTTAATCAAGAAAGAGGCAGGAATTGAGAAAGGCTCTGGAATGCCTCACGCAGACAAGGTTGCTGACTTGAGGATAGAGCAGATAATCAAGGTTGCAAAGATGAAATCCGGTTCTTTGAGCGGCAGGACGCTGAAGGAGAAAGTCAAGTGCATAATCGGCACATGCAACTCAATGGGAGTTCTTGTGGGCGGAAAAGCAGCTGTTGACGCCATTCAGGATGTTAATTCCGGCAAATATGACAGTGAGATAAAGGCAGAGAAGACAGAGTTGACTGCAGACGACCTTAAGGGACTTGAATTGGAGAAGAAGAAACTGGCAGAAGATGTTGCAAGAAGGCACGCAGAAGAAGAGAAGAAGGCAAACGACATAATGTCTGCGCTGGTAGGCAAGGAGAAGAGCGTCATAAAGTCAAGATTAAAAGAAAATGGAATCTCAGAGTCATTGATTACAAAATTATTAGCAACAATCGTCGGAACCGGCGGAGCTGCTGGTGCGCCTGGCGCTGCGAAGACAGAAGAGAAAAAGTCAGAGAAAAAGCCGGCTGCTTAAGTGCTATTCTGTTGTTTTAGAGTGTTATTCTGATGCTTTTCAACGCAGAAATAATTGTAAAGTTCTTTCTGATGCCCAAGATTGCCTTCAGTATCTATGTATGTATTCTTTGTGTTTGTCAGCCATTTGTCTGAAATATTCAGCTGGCTGAATTCATTTGGATACTTTTCCTTCAACTCTTTGATGTTTTTTAAAGCGTCCGTCCCAAAACTTATTGACTTGTTCTGGTTTGAGAATGATTCCAAAATGCTTTCATTGTATGAGCATCTTATGCCGTATTTTTCAATATTTCCCTTGTAAGTCTTGAATGCAAGCATGTAATGCTTTTCTGATAAAAGAAGGTTTTTCCTGAATGAGACGTAAAGATTTGCTGCTTCATCGCCAGTTACTTTGCTGTATTTTTCTATTATTGGGTCAATTTCTTCGATATTCAACGGGTCAGGATATCTTGGGTGGAGCCTTAGATACTCCAATCCGTTTTCATAGTCAGATAATGAGATACCATTTTCCTTGTCTATTGCATTTATCTTATTAACAGCATCCTTGAAATTGTTGCCTGTGAAAAATCCAGCCATCGAGCAGGATGTGAACAGCAACAGCGCGAGTATTGCAAGCCTTTTCATATCCTTGGTTTGAAAAGAACCAGTATATAAAGTTTGTGAACACTTAGAACTTATCTGTTCTTGTATAATCCCTGTTTTTCAGCAGGTCGACAATCTTCTGCTTGTGCTCCTTCAAGCCTTTCCAATCAAGAATTACTATGTCTGCAGGCCTTATGCTTTTTATTAATGCCTGCTCAAGCATTTCTTCGTCTAAGTTTTCCAGATTGTATTTCGGGCAGGCATGCCCCAGTGCAATGTCTGTTTTCATGACAATCTTCTTGAAATTTGTTGTTGTATGCAGACCGCCGATTCCTAAAGCTGTTTTGTAGTCTGGGATTTCATTTGTGACCAGATAGTATATGACTTCTGCGATTATTTTTCCAGCTTCCTTGTTGCCCCACTGCTCTTCTGATGAGCCAATTTCAATAAACATCGCTGGCTTTTCCAGATAGGGGCCGTGATGCGTGCATTCCTGAACAACCTCGAAGCCGAGAGTGTTTAATTTTTCTAATTGGATTATTGCTTCCTTCAAATAATTTGCAGGCGCAATGCACAATTTCCTGTCTTTTCCGCCGAACTCTGCCTTTCCCCAGTTGCCTGGCGCATGCGCGCTCAATGAAGGAATTTTTGTCTGCGACTGGTGCTTTGTCGCGAATATGAACAGGTCTGCTTCTATTTTCTTGTCAATATTTTCGCAGTAGACTGAATCTGTTTCTGTGATGTAAATGCTTGCTGACCCTAGCTCGCAGATTGGCTCTTTCTCGAACTTGGAATTTGTCGCCTTGAATGGATAGAGACGCTTCAGGGATTCTGCGATGTTCATCCCCGCCGGATCCTTCTTTGAAGCGATTATTGCGATTTTCATATCTTTGTTATTTTTGCCTTTGTTATTAAACTTTTCCGAAACCTTTAAATATAAGTATATTTATATACATTAAAATTCGTAATTAATTGATTAAATAAAAAAGTAAAAAAATAAGTATAAAATATGAAAAAACTGCTTTTTTTCGTCGTATTTCTGATTTCTGTAGCAATCGCTTTTGCAGACGTACCGAATCCAGGACACTCTGCAAACCAAATAGGTCCCGGCAACATGACTGGCGACATTGGCATAAAGCCAGGAACAAATTCAGGAGAGAGCAATCTGTGGTTCAATAGCGGTTCTCTTTCTTCAAGAATAGTGCAATGTGCAGCAAGCGGGACCTGTGATAATGTTGGTGATTTGTGGATTCAGGCTTCTACAGGCAAGAGCATCCATTTGTCTGCCAGGAACGGAGGTAATACAAATGTTCTTGTGCTTGGAAATGTTAGCATTAGCACAACAGGCATTGGAACTGCAAAACTTAGCGTAAGTTCTAACAGCGGAACATTGGCTGCATTGAATACAAACACAGCAGCAGGTTCAAGCGTCGGCATGATTCAGTTCTGGAGAAGCAATGTTGCTAAAATTTCCCAGTTTCTTGGTACAGATGATGGATATGGGTTACAGGTAAATGGAATGAATAGTTTTTATATCAAGCCAAACGGTTACGTCGGCATCGGCATTACGAACCCTGGAGCTCAGTTAGACATCAAGCAATCTACGAATGACTATGCTGGGGGGCTGAGACTTTCTGCGGCAGGCTCAACAAATACCTGGAATTTCTATCATAATGGAGCCAGCGAGAATTTGGGCATCGCCCGCAACAATGCCGCATCACCATATCTGACTATTGTTGCTACAAATGGCAACGTCGGCATCGGTGTTATGAATCCTACAGCAAAGCTGGAAGTCGCCGGCAGAATAAACGCAACAGGAGACATTTGCACAGCCGTTGGCAATAAATGCCTTAGCACAGTTGCTGCAGCAGCCACTGGCTTCTGGAATCGCACAGGCAACAATCTTTATCCAGCAAACCTTGCCGACAAAATCGGTATTGGCACGAAGAGCCCCGCAACAGCGTTGGATGTAAACGGTACCTTAACACTCAGACCAGATTCAGCGCCTATTTCAAAAATTCAGACTAACAGCCCTGATGCTTTAATGAAATTTGAAACTAAAAGGAATTCAAACAGTTGGAAAAGTTTCGTATTCACATCTAATAATAGCGATTTATTTACAATTTTGCAGTCAGGCAACGTCGGCATCGGCACAACAAGCCCCGGAGCACTTTTACATGTAAAGAGTCCTTCCGGCAGCTTAGTCACAAGATTTGAAGGATTGTCTAACTCTTATAATTCAAAGATGTATATCAGCTCTGTTTCTTCTGGCGATGGCGGATTTCAATACTTAGGAAGCAACAAGATGGATATATTCTCTTATGGAGATATGGCATTTGATGTCGGTACCGGAAACTTAGCAGGGACTATTGCGAATGAAAGGATGCGCATAACCCAGACAGGCAACGTCGGCATTGGCACGTTAGGTCCAGCCTACAAACTAGATGTTGAAGGTGGCGATTTAGGGGTAGGTGCAAATCAACATGTAATTGCTAGATACACTTCAGACGAAACATACCGCGCAGATTTAGGTTGGAATTCTTTGCAGTTGGGGAATAACGGCGGCAATTTCATTATTGCAGGAAGAACCTTGACAGGAGGTGCGTTATCTTTTGTTGTTAATAATGTCAATGGTTACAAATATGGCGCCAATTCACCAGACGGCATAACTGCAATGACGATAGCGTCCAGCGGCAACGTCGGCATCGGCACAACAAGCCCGCAAGTAAGATTGCATCTTGGTAACGTGCCTGACGCCGAATTTATGAGGATAGATCAAGGTAATGGGTATTATCACTCGCTAAAAAGTTACATGAGCGGATCAAATAGTTATTTATCCTTTAACATTGCAAACGGAATTGGAAGCCAAGTCAGCAATGTCTTGTTTCTTAAAGGAGACGGAAACGTCGGCATCGGCACGTCGTCGCCGGGAACTTCTAAATTGAATGTAGCAGGTATGATAGAATCTTCGTCTGGCGGTTATAAGTTTCCTGACGGAACAACTCAAACAACAGCAGCCACTGCTGGCACAAGCTATTGGACTGCAAGCGGCACCAGTGCAATTACTCCGACTGGAAGTAACCAAATTATTTTCCCTGCTATTGAAGGTGGACTGCAAAGTGCTGGCTCAACTGGCGTAAGCATTTATGATAATGAGATAAATGCAAAAGGGTCGAATGGTTTGCACATACAGCATCCTGGCACATCAGGAAACGGCCCAACATATATTGGCAATGGTGCGCTGTATGTTCAGAATAGCGGCAACGTCGGCATTGGCACAACAATTCCAGGATATATGCTAGAAGTGGCTGGCAATACTTGCATCGGCAACAAAGCTCTTTGCACCGGAGCTACCAATGAAATGTGGAGCCAACCGCAGAATAGCGGTATAGTTGATTTTTGGATAAACTATCGTGGTTATAATAATGACATTTATCAATTTAGAAACTTGGTTGTTGGCAATGGTAAGGCTTCAGCTATTGCTTACTTCCAAGGCTCAACACAAAGAGTCGGCATCGGCACAACAGCTCCAGCAGAAAAGCTTGAAGTTTCTGGCAATGTAAAGATAAGTGGGGGAGGGACTCTAACAGGCGTAAAAATCACAGTAGACAAATCTTCTTGCTTTAAGAGCCCACAAGAAGGTTGGCTTTATCCAGGTACAAATGATTACTTTACTGACGGCAGTACTTATAATGCAGATTGTTTTAGGAATGCAGCTGATACATTAGATACAAATGAGTATGTTGCGGTAGGTTACAGATCAGGATCAGGCGGCGATCTTATAGCGCTCTGCTGCAAACTTCAAATTGTGGCGGCGACTTAACTAAAATGACAACAATCAAACGAAAATTATACAAAAGAGGCTCGAGCTTCGAGACGACGATACCTATGCCTCTCCTCTTCGCTTTAGATAAATCCAAGAAGCACAATGTTCTCTTCAAGTATGACAGCAAAGAAAATAGATGGTACATAGAGTTTGAGGTGATGAAGAAATGAAATTTATAATGCATGGAGCTGCGCAGGAAGTAGGAAGGTCTTGTATTGAAGTCAACACAAAAGGAACTCGCTTCCTTTTTGATGCAGGCGTAAAAATCTCTCCTGACATTGAATATCCAACGCCAATAGAGAATCTTAAGGGAATAGACATCGCATTCATTTCTCACGCACACCTGGACCATTCAGGGATGCTTCCGATGTTCGACCATCTGGGGCTGAACTGCCCAATAATAGGCACAGCTGCGACAAGGGCAATAACGCAGGAGCTGTTAATAGATTCGTATGAAATAGACAGGCTGAAGAAAAGTCGTGTTGTCTACCAGAAGGCAGACGTAAGAAGGATTGCGCAGAGCATAAGAATCCACGGACTAAATGAATGGTACAAGTTCAATAACATCAGATTCAAATTATATGATGCAGGGCATATTCCCGGCTCAGCATCTGTGATGGTTAACGCAGACAATAAGAACATTCTCTACACAGGCGACATAAACACAGATCCGACTTTGCTGTTAAACAAGGCAGACACAGATTATGAGGAAGATGTTGACGTCCTGATAATTGATTCAACCTACGGCGACAGGGACCATCCTGACAGAAAGAGCACAGAAGATGATTTTATCGCAACAGTCAGGGAGAAATTCGAGAAAGGCTCTGTGCTCGTGCCTGCTTTCGCAGTCGGAAGGGCGCAGGAGCTGATGCTTTTATTGAACAAAAAGAAGCTTGGGCTTCCTATTTACATAGACGGCATGGCAAGAAGGGTTACAAAGGACTTGTTCAACTATCCGGATGAAGTCAGGGACATAGGCGCGCTGAAAAATTCATTCCACAGCATTAAAGAGGTTCACGGAATGAGGGAAAGAGCCAACATAGTGAAGGAAAGAGCAATCTTCATGACAACATCAGGGATGCTCGACGGCGGACCAGTAATAGAATACATGAAGCATTTCTATTTCGACCCCGACACAGCAATATTATTGACTGGCTACCAGGCAGAGGGCTCAAACGGAAGAAACCTGATTAACAACAGGCATGTCAAATTAGACAACCAGAGAGTCACGGTGAAGAGCTTTGTGAAGCAGTTTGACTTTTCAGCCCATGCAGGAATGACGGGATTGAGGAATCTAATCAAGAAGGCAAATCCAAAGGCGCTTATTATGAACCATGGCGACCCGCCAGCAATAGCTGCGCTGAAAGAATACGCAGAAAGCATCGGGATAAAGGCGTATGCTCCGAAGCTTAATGATAAAATAGACGTAAGATGAAAAAAATAATTTATGCACTGCTGATGCTGCTGACATTAGCTACAGCATTTGCAGACGTCCCGAATCCAGGGCATTCTGCCGACAGCGTCGGGCCTGGAACAATGACAGGCGACATAGGCATAAAGCCAGGGACAAATTCAGGAGAGAGCAATTTGTGGTTCAATATTGATAATTTTAAGTCAAGGATTGTGCAGTGCGGAACTGATGGCTGCGATACAAATATGCCTGGCGACATGTGGATACAGTCGAATTCAGGCAATAACATTCATTTAACTGGTTTTGGCGATTCCCCAACAAAGGTTTTGGTCAACGGAATTGCCCAGACAAGTGGCGGATTTAGATACGCAGCTGGCGACGGCAATCCATGGTGGATTACTGGCACAGCCAACGGGCCTGCAATCCTGCTTCAGCAGTACCACAATATGGGGGGAAACGCATACCGCCGCGGATCGCTTGGCTGGATGGACAATCTAGGTGTGAAAACTGAAATTCTTACTTGGGGTGATTCAGGCAACATCGGCATCGGTGTTACGAATCCTACAGCAAAGCTGGAAGTCGCCGGCAGAATAAACGCAACAGGAGACATTTGCACAGCTGTTGGAAATAAATGCCTGAGCACAGCAGGCGGAGGAGGCTTCTGGGCGCCAGGCAATAATGCGAATGATATTCACAACACAAACACAGGTAATGTAGGCATCGGAACTACAACTCCTGGAGCGCCACTGGATGTAAGGGGAGGCATTGACATATACAATTCTGGCTCAAGCCTTACGCAAATTAGACATTTTGATAATGGCGGAACACAACGCTTTTACTGGTCGCTGGATACAACAAACAACCAACTGCTGTTAAAAGGTGCGCCATCATCGAATGTTATTGCAAGCTTTAGCAATAACGGCTACGTCGGCATCGGCACAACGAATCCCAGCAATACGCTTGAAGTGAATGGTGATTTTGGAATTACCGGACCGGGACTCAATAGCGGGATCAAGATTGCAACTACGGGTAAGCCTTTGGCATCTCCAGGGAACAATATGTGGATGATGAGAGCAAATAGTGATGTAGCTCCTTGGAACACGGTTGCAGGCTCATTGAGCTTTGAAAGGTGGATTGGAAATACATTAACAACTCCACTAATGATAGCTACAAATGGCAACGTCGGCATCGGCACGACTAGTCCCGGAGGTCCTTTGGAAATAAGTTCTACTAATGACAATATATTGGTGTTACGCCAAACTGACGGCGTTCATCCTTGGAATTACATTGAATGGTATGGCTCAGGAGCGAGGCAGTGGTGGAGTGGAATGACACCATACAATACTTTCACAATTTCGCCAGCTAACCCAACTATTCCATATGCTTTTAACATAGACCTCTCAGGCAGAGTCGGCATTGGAACAATGAACCCAATTGTGCCATTACACATAAAAGCAGGCTATGCAAGAATATTTTTAGAATCAACTAATGCTGGAACTGATAATTGGCTTTTCCAGACCGACAGTTCTCCAGCAGCAGGATTGATATTTAACGACATGACCAGCGGAAAAGTTCCTCTGTTTCTTGGAAATGATGGCAGCGTCGGCATCGGCACAACAAGCCCGGATAGAAAATTAAGTGTGAATGGAAATGCTGATTTCTGGGTGGGTACAACAGCCAGCAATCCGGAAACAGTTTTGATAGGCGGCGGTGCAGGTTACGCTTCTGTATCTGCGGCAAGAGTTAATACCTGGGCTAATACTGATTTGAGGCTTGGAAGTCAAACAGGTAATGGAGTTACAGGTAATGGAGTGAATGTAATGACGCTAACAAGCGCCGGCAACGTCGGCATCGGCACAGAAGACGCAGACAAAAACGTAGACAAAAAACTTCGTGTTGTAGGAGATGTAAGAATAGGAAATGGCAATCCTTATTATGATGTTGTTCTTCAATCAGGCTCCCCTTTATCTCCTCAATATGATGGCGTTTTCGAAATATATCCAAAAGCGATACCCGGCTCAGGCACTGCAAAACAGGCAACGTATTTCAAGTCAGGCTGCTGCGGCGGCAGCGGCGGAAAAACACAGCATGATGTGCTTGTTGACGGTTCAGTAGGTATTGGCACGACTCCCGGAGTGAAATTAGATGTAGAAGGTATGCCAATCATCAATGGCGATGCGCGGCACATTCTATACCTGACAGATGACTCACCATTCGCTGCTGGTGTTGGTGCGGGTTTATCATTCCTTGGCAAATACAACAGCGCAGGGGCGCGGGCAAATTTTGCCAGCATTAAGGGAATAAAGGAGAGCAGCACAAATGGCGACTATGCTGGCGCGCTTGTTTTCATGACAACCCCATACGGCCTCAGCCCAACTGAGCGCATGCGAGTGACGAGCACAGGCAAAGTCGGCATCGGAATGATTCCAGCAACTAATACACTTGAAGTTAATGGGCAAGCTTCAAAATCCGCAGCAGGTAGCTGGTTAGGTAACTCAGATGAAAGACTGAAAAAGAACATCAAGCCATTGAACAGCGCACTTGACAAAGTCCTTGCTTTAAAGCCAGTAACTTTTGAATGGAAACAAGCAAAAGACATAGACGACAGCATGCCTGCTGACAAGAAGGAATCTATACAGAAGGGAAGCTTCCCTAACGGAACACAGATGGGCTTTGTTGCACAGCAAAACAAAGACATAGTCCCAACTCTCGTTAAAAAAGGTGATGACGGCTATTACATGATGGAGTACGGCTCGTTTGACCCGCTGGTAATCAGCGCAATTCAGGAACAGCAGCAGCAGATTGAAGAATTAAAATCAGAAAACAACGCCCTGAAGCAGAGGGTGGAGGCGCTGGAAGCACAATGAAAGACAAACTAAGAGACGCAATCAAGAACTGGAATTACGACGAACTGAGAAAGTTCGAGAAAGAGATAGGGATGGGAGGCAGGGAAGTGAAGAAAATAATCTGGGAGAAGATGCAGGAGCTTGACAACAGCACGAAGTTCTGCACAACCTGCTTTGCAGAGCTCGAGCCGTATGACGCCTCATATACACTCATATTTGGACCGGAAGGTTTTAAAAAGAAGGCGTCTTTCTGCGCTGTGGACTGCCTTCAATACTTCCTGAGCCACATCAGGGACATGGAGAAGGTCAAGAGAAAGACAAGGTCAAAAAATGACGCAAATCGCTGATTTGCGGACATTTTAACTCACGAGGTTCGTTAAAATGAAAAGGATTAGCTTGTTGATTTTATTGCTGCTGACTGGATGCAGCTCATTCATAACAGCTGGAACAGTCATCGATGTTCCAAATGCAGAGGCGAAACTTATCTGCATAAATGATGTAAAGATTAACCTGATTCAAAACATAAATTCCTGCTATGATTCAACTTCAATAAAAATTGCTGTTGAAAACAACGGAATTGATATTGCCGGATTGATAGTGAACAATATAACAATGCTGAAGCCAGTCAAGGAAGGCGGAATCCTGATTGAAAGGATAAATTACACCAATTTTGGTGGAAACCTTGAGATAAGGCCAGTAATAGAGAAGAACAACAGGCAGTTTGCATGTAAAAATTCTTTGAAGAAAACAATTGAAAAGTGCTAGTTTTATAAATTTTTCTGCATAATTAACATCCATGAAAGATGAATTTTTCAGCGAATTGATAGAAAAGATAAAATCAGGCAATCTGGACAAGCAGAATCTCCATCATCTGAAGACAGAGCTCTGCAAGAAGTACAAGATAAAGGAGACTCCGACAGACATAGAGATACTGACGCACGCTGAAAACAAGGACCTTCCGCTTCTTCAAAATAAATTATTGACAAAGCCAACCAGGACAATCTCAGGCGTTGCAGTTGTTGCGATAATGACAAAGCCGTTCAAATGCCCGCACGGAAAATGCATATACTGCCCCGGCGGAATCGATTCAGAGTTTGGCACTGTTCCGCAGAGCTACACAGGGAATGAGCCTGCTACAATGAGGGCAATCCGTGCAAATTATGACCCTTACATACAGGTCTTCAACAGATTAGAGCAGTATATTGTGATGGGTCACAACCCTGAAAAGGTTGAACTGATAGTAATGGGCGGGACATTCCCGAGCTTCCCGAAGAGTTACAAGAACGAGTTCATAAAATATTCATTTAAGGCAATGAATGACTTCTCAAAGCTTTTCTACAAAAAAGAAAAATTTGATTTCATGAAATTCAAGAAATTCTTCGAGCTTCCAGGCAAGGTGGGAGACAGCGAAAGGACAAAGAAGATACAAGACAGGTTAAAGAAATTAAAAGGAAAGTGCATCTTGGCAACTGAGCAAAAAAAGAACGAGAAGGCAAAAATAAGATGCGTTGGGCTGACGATAGAGACAAGGCCTGATTATGCAGACCTAAAATTGGCAAATGAGATGCTTTCTTTCGGCTGCACAAGAGTCGAATTGGGAGTCCAGTCTGTTTTTGATGAAGTCCTTAAGAAAGTTGAAAGAGGACATGATGTTAAAACCACAATCGAGGCAACAAAAACCCTAAAAGACCTTGGTTTCAAGATAAATTATCACTACATGCCTGGGCTTCCAGGCTCAAGCGAAAAAATGGATTTAGATGGATTGAAGAAGCTTTTCTCAGACGAGAATTTCAAGCCAGATATGCTCAAAATCTATCCGTGCATGGTGATGAAGGGTACAAGACTCTATGACCTGTGGAAAAACAAGAAATACAAGGCGCTTACAACAGAAAGGGCTGCAAAAATAATAACTGAGTTCAAGAAAACAGTGCCTGAGTACTGCAGAATCATGAGGGTGCAGAGGGACATCCCGACAAAAATATCGTCTGCAGGCGTCGGAATGAATAATTTTAGGCAACTAATCAAAAGCACAGGTGTTAAATGCAGGTGCATAAGATGCAGGGAGATAAGAAACGAGAAAGTTGACAGTTATGCAATCAAGGTTTGCAGGTACAAGGCATCTGGCGGGGAAGAATTATTTATTTCAGCCGAAAATAATGTTTTGCTCGGCTTCTGCAGGCTAAGATTCCCGTCTCAAACATTAAGAAAGGAAATAACCAAAGATTCCGCACTCATCCGTGAGATGCATGTCTATGGCTCTGCAGCAGGCATCGGGGAAGAGGGGGCTGTGCAGCACAAGGGAATAGGAAAAAAACTGCTGGATATGGCAGAGAGAATGGCTTACCTGAATGATAAAAAGAAAATTGTAGTTATCTCAGGCATCGGCGTCAGGGAATATTACAAAAAGCTCGGCTATAAAAAAGAAGGGGCTTACATGTCCAAATTTATCTGACAAAAATCCTGTGCTTCTCGTCGCCTGTCAGTTCTTCAAGAATCCTTTTTATGACAATCTTCTTCGGGTCAGGCATTAATTTTACTCTCTTCTTTATGTCTTCGAATGATTCGAATGGCTTCTCTTTTCTTGTTTCAATTATCTCCCACATGTGCTTCTTGCCAAGTCCAGGCAGGAGCTCCAGCTGGTGCATCCTTGTTGTCAGAGGCTGGGCAGTGTTGAAAAACTCCACAAACCTCTTCTCATCCCTCTCAATAGCTTCCTTCACAAAGTTCTCAAGCTCCGCCTTCGCTGTCTGCGTCAGCTTTGCAGAAGAAATCTTTCCGACAATATGGTGTATCTTATCCCGCTTGCCCTCTCCTATGTAAACCTCTTCACGAGGCTGAAGAAAAATATCTTTCTTAGGTACGAGTTCAAGCAGCGAGAAATATTTTTTTCCTATAGCCTGGGCTATTGGTGTCTTCCTAAACATCGGCCTTGTGTCAAAGGCATAGCCGTGCTGAAGGAAATCCAATACGACTGCATACTCTTCTTTATCTTCCATATTAGCCCAAATCTCATTCTCCTAACAAACTCACTATTTTGCTTAAATTTTCGTTGCTCACTGTCAATGTGTATCCTTGGAGTATGATTTTCAATTCATCAACTGTCTTCGGCATCAAATCAACAATCTTTATGATGTGCTCTGGTTTCAATCTAGGAACATTAAGCTCCTCAATCTTCTTCATAATCTCCTTGCTTTTTTTGTTCAATGGAAGCGACTGCAGGAACTCATGCGTCCGCCCGCTCCTGAAAGTAAGCTCTTTGCTTTTTTCCTTTACTTCATCAAGCTTCTCCCTCATCTCAGACATTGAGATTGGGGTTTCTGAGATTATTTCCGGTTTTGTCATTTCTAGCACCTTGTTAAGTGGATAGGATGCACAATAAGCTTCTTCAGCTTCCCGCCATCCTTTATTGTGAGCTCATAGCACTTTCCTTTTTTTCCTATGATTACTCCCACTTTATTGTGAAACCTTAGATTGTACAGCGCCTTTTGATACGCAGGCTCAGCCCTCAGAATGACTTTATCGCCTTTTTTGAACTCCTGAAAGTATTTTGTAAGGCTTAGCTTGCCCCGAGTCCTGAAACTCTTCTTCATCTTATTTCTGGACTTTTTTCTACCGCCTGCTAATCTTGTTACCATTTTGAACCACCTGTGTAAATAAATAATAAGTGTTATTTAAAAAGCTTTCTATATGAAATGTATATAACTGCCTGCTATTGACACCACTCAGCAGAAATAGAACAACAGCGAAAAAGCGAAATATTTATATATTTGTAGAGGATTATTTTTTAGTAAAGCTTCTAGGGAGGGCTGAAAATGGGAGTGTTTAAAAAAATAAGAAGTTCGCTAAGGCGAGGATTTGGTTCTGATGATTATGATGTACCTATAGAAAGCGAGGATTATGTCCACGTAACGCCTGAAAGTGAGGATGGCAAGGCAAAGATTGTTGTGAGGCCGTTCCTGCTTGAGGATTTTGAGGACATAAAGCCAGTCATAGACTCGCTTAGAGAAGGCTACACAATCGCTTTAATCAATATAAGGCCCCTTAGAGACAGGGATCTGATAGAATTGAAGAGGGCAATCAACAAACTGAAGAAGACATGCGATGCTGTCGAAGGCGACATTGCAGGATTCGGAGAGGATTGGGTTGCTGTCGTCCCTTCATTTGCATCAATCTATAGGGAAGCGAAGATAAGCAATGACAGTATCTGATTGCTTTTAATATATTTTTATTTTTAACTTTATCTGGATGACATTGTCTTTGTTTTTCTGGATTTTTAAATATGATTTAAATTTTGTTGCTAGAACACGCGCGGCTACGCGCTTATTATTATGACACAAAAAACGCTTTTAGGCGTTTTTGTGCACAAAATCGGATATTTTGTTGCACTTGTAAACTAGTTTTTTCCCGCCCTAACGCCTTTTTTTCTAAAAAAGGGGTTTGTTGGTTTTTAAAATTTTCTAAAAACAACAAGATTTATAAATTTCATTTTACTATATCCTTAGCGACGTGAAAGAAAAATACGAAGAAGAAAAAAAAGCAGAGGAGTTTGAGTCTAAGAACCTTACAGTTCTCGCCGGACAGGAATGCCCTGTCTGCCGCAAGAAGACATGCACTCTCACAGAGCTTGAAAAATACATCCCTTTCGGCGAAAAGGACACATTAATCTACATTTTCTCAATGAGCTGCGATGAATGCGGATACCACAAGGCAGATGTTGAGTTTGCAGAGGAAAACGAGCCTGTGAAATACACACTGGACATTGATTCTGAAGAGGACATGAGGATAAGGATTGTTAAGTCAGCAGAAGCAACAGTGAAGATTCCTCACATAACAACAATCGAATCAGGCCCCGCCTCAAACGGCTATGTGACAAATGTTGAGGGTGTCCTGAACAGGGTCAAGAGAGCGGTAGAAATCGCAAGGGACAGCGCAGAGGACGATGCAGACAGGACAAAGGCAAAGAATATGCTGAAAAAAATACAGAAAATAATGTGGGGGCAGGAAAAGGCGAGATTAATCATAGAAGACCCTACTGGAAACAGCGTGATTGTTTCTGACAAGGCAGTGAAGAGCAAATTATAATTGCTCAAACTTGGCTTAATCTAAGTTTGAGGCTTAAAAAATACTCTGCGTTTAGGAGGATTTTTTATTTTTTCTTAAGCATTCTTGGAACAAGAAATAAATTGTATCCTATAATCATAATGAAAAATACCAGAATCCTGCTTGGGCCAACATAGTCAAGCTCAAACGGCGCGAAAAAAACTGCAACTCGGTAATAGAATTCAGGTATGCCATATCCGAAAATTAGGTAAAACGCAAAAAATAGGATATTTGCCGGAAATAAGAAGTCCTTTCTGAAGCTTGGAACTGCATTTATTAAATCCTTTCCCGCCTCAAGAATGACCCAGCCAGTGATTATTGCAATTCCGCCCGCAAAGATGTAAAACATATAATGCCTTTCTCCTTCAAGCCATAGAAGAATTGATGCGGGGATGAATGTAAATATGTGAATCAGAAACACAGCAGTCAGCGCAGCTCTCTTTTTTGCAAAATACTTCACGAACTCTATCATTAATATAAGGTTATATTTTAGAATTTATAAATCTAATCCTGAACCTTTATGGCATCCTTTGGACACTGCACTTCGCAAGCCCTGCAGCCGATGCATTCGTTCTCATCAACAGTCACAACCTTGCCCTTTACTTTTCCGAAAACTTCCTTTGGGCAAATCTTTACGCATTCCCCGCAGCCGTTGCATTTCTTGGGATCAATTATTGGTTTCGGCATTTTTAGAAATAGCTTTATTTTTTGATTCTCTTTTCTTCTTTACTTCTTCCTTTGGCGTCTCTTCCGCCTTTATTTCTTCCACAGCTTTTGGCTCCTCAATTTTCTGCTCAATCTTCACAGCAGCTTCAGCCTTGGGCGTCTCTTTCTTTTCCTCGATTATTTCCATCACTCTTATTTCAAATGTCTTGAGCGGCACAACCTTTCTCAATGCAGTAGCTATGTTCTTCTGCAGCCTGTTTGAAACAATCTCTTCTATGAGATTGCTGTAATCCAGCTTGCTTATCACGTCTCTCAGTGTTGTTCTTGCAAGTTTTGCAAGCAGAGTCTCCCTGGAGCCATTTACTGTATGAGCAGTAACTAAGAACGGCTTTATCCTCACAGAAATATTGTCAGATGTCTTGCAGATAAATGAATCATCAACTCTTGTCCTGTCTTTCCTAACACACCTTCTTATGAACGAAGGCGATACTTCGTATTTTATCAGCCTTGTCTGCAGCCTGTTTTCCTTAACGCCAGTTATCTGGAATGTTGCATTTGCGTTCTGCCTCTTGACATCGCTGGTTACGGCAGACAGGCTTATGTTAACTGTTCTGCCAACTGCTTCGTCAATTGTAAGCGCAGGCGTTTCGCCTATCATTGCGCCTTTCAATGCTGGCGGCGCTATTATCTGCCACCATTTCTTCATTCTCCAGACATCTATTGTTTTTGTCGCTGCTACTGCCATTTTATTTCTCGTTCACTTGGGGCCTTTTTATAGTTATCGGAATTACACCCTTTTCAAGCTCCTTTTTTGCCATCTCTATCGGATTATATTTCATATCCTCAATCTCTTTTTCAGAGAACTTCAACAAGAAAGGGGCTCCCATAGATATTTGCAGCGCTCTTGTGCCAATTATCCTGGCTCTTTCATATTTTGTAAGCTGCTGCTCGTTCATTCTAGCACCTTTCTTATCTCATCTGCTGTTTTCATCCCTATCTCAACCATCTTGTCGATGTCTTCAATAGAGATTGGCGTGTCTCCGCCCTTTTGGAGCGAGCAAAGTTTGCCTTCAGTGGATGCAATAGTAAGTCTCGCATCAATTATCTTCTCTTCTGCTGTCAGCGGATCTATTATGAAATGGTTGCCTATCTTGCATACAGTGACTGAAATCGGCTCCTTTGACAACGGGATTTTCTTGGTTGTCTTTGACTTGTAGTCCACATTTTCGCCGTCCAGTTTTGGGAAGACTGCGTTCTTCAGCGCAGCAAGCGCCGCAAGCGAAGAGGCGTCTATCAGGTTGCCTTCGTCATTTATTGTGACAATGTCAATGCACACAAGCCAGCATTTCTCTCCTTCCTTTATGCAGAGCTTTTTCACGTCGATTGCCTTTGACTCCCTTATTCCCCTGTCGACAACCCTTGCAAGCTCAACTGCCTGTATGTCAGGCGGTCCTGCCTCGAATTCCGGGTTCGACATCGGCGAAAGCTCAGCCTCAACCATCATTGAGCCCTCGTCAGGTCTGTCAGAATAAGGAGTGCCAACTGAAAGCTTCACTCCGGCAAGAACTTCTGTCCCGCCGAACTTAACCCTTGCAGAGCCCTCTGCATTCTTTGAAATGCTGTACTCAACTTCTATCTTCCTTGTATCAAGAAGTTTTCTTCCGTCAATCCTCAAGTTTTCATTCAACGATTTTAAAATATCTGCTCTGTCCATTTTATTCACCATTCTCTTCTTCAATTGCCTTATATTTATTCTTCAAGGCCTTCTTCTGCTCCTCAAATATCTTCTTGACGCCTTCCTGCGCCATTCCGAGCAGCGTCTTGAGCTGTTCCCTTGTAAGCAGTCCGTCCATCTGAAGCAGCGCCACATGCCCGCTTCTCTGCACGATTGCAACAGGTATGTCAACGCCATCCTCATGCGAATCCTCGTCGTAGTTCAGGTCTACGAGAAGCTTGTCTGCAACCCTTCCTACGGACAATGCTGCAATCATGTCCTTCATTGGTATTCCTGCGTCCGCAAGCGCGATTGAAGCTGCGCAGATTCCGGCGCATCTTGTGCCCGCGTCTGTCTGCGGAAGCGCTATGAAAACATCAACAACCGAGTTCGGGAACTCTTCCAGATTCACGACAGAGGCAAGCGCCTTTTCGATTACCATTGAAATTTCCTTTGACCTTCTGTTTGGACCCGGCCTTACCCTCTCACCAGCGCTCGAAAACGGCATCATTGAGTAATTTACCCTTATGATTCCAACTTTTGGGTTCTGCATGAATTTTGGATACAGGCTTCTTGGCCCATAAACAGCAGCATATGCTGCAGTGTTCCCCATCTTGAACCAAGCTGAGCCGTCAGCCCTTGGGATGACCCCAGCTTTTGCCTCAATCGGCCTCAACTCTTCAAATTTTCTGCCATCAGTTCTTTTGGAGTATGTCATTTTTACCTCTCCCTGCGCACTTCGTCATTTCTGTTCATGCGCATGTCATCATTCCTGACTTCTTCTCTTGGCTCTATTTTTTTTCCTGTTTTTTTCTCAAGGAAGTTCTTTATCTTTTCTGTCAGTCCGCTCATATGAGCTTCGTCTTCTATTTTTTTTATTGTCTCAACTACAAGCAATTCCATCTTCGGCTCACCAGTCAGCCACAGCAGTCCGTTCTGCCCGACGATTATCTTGCAGCCGGTCGCGTCCTTGACCATGCTTATCATTGAGCCCTGTTTGCCTATGATTCTCGGAACCTTGTTGGTGTTTATCTGGATTATTCTTCCGCCGACAAGTTTCCTCAGCCCTGGGCCCTTCATTGTGACGTCGATAAGCTTCTGCGATGTGATATTGAAGATGCTTGCAACAATGTAATCATCGACATCGAAGAACTGCGTCAAATCGGCGCCTCTGTTGATAAATTCTGATGTTGCATCCTTTATTGAAAGCATTGCCGGATAGGCTGAGTTTGTGTCAACTCTCCATCCTGAATATGAGACATCAACAATCTTTCCGATTATCATGTCCCCTCTCCTTGGGTTGTATTTTCCTGACAAGGGTGTTATCTTGATAACTTTGCCTTCGACGTTCACCATTCCGAGCCTCGAGGCAACTATAATATCCTTGTCCCTGTATGTCCCGAACGAAGGCAGGAAGTCCATTCCGCTTGCCAGCTCCTCGCCAGGAACAACTATGCTTTTGTTTTTTACTAAAAGCTCACTCATTTTTCCTCCTATTTGCTTCTTATAACTTTAATCTCTGCCTCTCCGTGCGTGAGCGAGTTAATTTTTTCAAAAAACTCGTCCTGCATACCAGCGGGCAAATCTGCTGTACAGCTTAAAGAGCCGTCGGCGTTCCATTTTTCGCCTGTCACTTTCGCAAGCTGTTTTATCACGCCGTGCGCCCTTGATGCATGTTTAAGTGGCACGTTTATTTCCAATTCTTTTATTTCGAATTTTATCGGAAGGATAGCCCGCAACTGTTTTATTATGTCCTGCAGCTGGTCCTCAGCTGACTTGTTGTCGTCTATCCTTACCTTTGCTTCCCTCATCGCGTTTTCAATCCTCGTTGCCGGATGAGGAAGCTCTGTCTTTGAATCCACGCAATTTTGATGTATTAAATCGATTATTCTTCTTCTTTTGACTTCTTTCTGTTCCTCTCTGAATTTTTCAGAGACCTGTATAAGCCCTTCCCTGATTATTTTTTCTGCAATTTTCAGGTGGTCTGTTGTGCCGAATGTTTCCTTTAGCTCGTTTTCTGCAGGCCTCAACCCCTTTTTAGCGTCTATGAAAACGCCCTCGTTCTTCAGGACATCCCTCACATCAGAAATCTGGTTGTTCCTGAATTTCATTGCAAGGTCAGGGTCTATGACAACTTCAAAATGATTTGACTTGCCCTTGATGTACCTTGCCACATTTATGTGCGGCTGGTCTCCGTACAGGTTTTTTGCAAATCCCTTTGTCATATTATCACTTCTTCTTTATCTGCGTAAAGATATTTTCTATTTCTTTTCTTGTCAGCCTTGTGAACTTCGGCTTGTCCAACTTTATGTACGCAGCGTCAATCCTGTCAATGTCAAAGTTATTGTCAAGTATCTTTACAAGCGCCCTGACTCCAAGCTTCAAAGCCTCGTCGACAGTTATGCTGTCCTTGTATTCCTTTGTAAGTATCTCCTCAACCTCTGTTTCTCCCTCGCCGATTGCAGCTGCCCTGTACCTGAAATAGATTCCGATTGGATCTGTCTCATACAGAATAGGCCCTGTTTCGTCAATGCCTGCAACCAACAGCGAAACTCCGAAAGGCCTAAGCCCGCCGGACTGCGTGCATATCTGCTTCAAATCGCAGATGTTCTTCACAATCTCTGAAACATCAATTGCATTGTCATATGTAACGCGGTGCTGCTGCGCTTCCAGCTGTGCCCTTTCAACAAGGACGCGCGCGTCTGATAATATTCCTGAAGCAGTTGCGCCGACATGCTCATCAATCTGCCATATTTTCTCAACAGCTTCTGTGACTATTAATTTGTCAGCAATTCTTTTGTCTGCAATCAAAACAACTCCGTCTTTGCAGACAATTCCTAAAGCAGTATTTCCTAACTTCACTGTTTTCTTTGCATATTCGACCTGGAGCAATCTTCCGTCCGGCGAGAACATTGTTATTGCCCTGTCATACCCCATCATTTGATGCTGTACTGGTTGCATTTTACACCTCACCTATTTTTTTCTCGATTTTGTTTAGCATGCCTGAAACAGCTACGCTTCTTATCTGAATACTGGACAATGCCATTGATGCCTTTAAATGGTCAAGATATTTATTATTTACCTTTATTATGCCTGTTTTGCCATTGAATTTTTCAGGGAATATATGAATCTGGGCATTTGCAAGGCTTAAATCTCCTATAAGTTTTGAGGCATTTCGCATTATTTCAGCTGAAACTGCCTTAAAATCGCTTTTTGCGCCTTTTTGCATTAGTTCAAAGCCCAAATATCGCTTTTTTTCCCGCAAACTCGGTAAAATCGGCTTTATTTTATTACTTTTCATCTTTTTGCTGTAAAACGGTTTTCATTAACCGAGAAAATAAGATTTTGTCTTTTTTTCTCCCTTTTCCCGTACAGTACGTAGTAAGAAGGAGGGGTTTATAATAGTTGCGGTTTATATATTGTATTATTACTCTTGAGTCCTAAAAAGTTTTAAATATGAGCTGTGGTTTTAGAATGTTAAAATGAAAAAATCACAGCAAACATTTGTCGGAATTGTAGGGTTTATCAAAGGAACACGCTCTTATGATTACTGTGATCATAACCCTCAAACAGGTGGAATGTGCGGGTTTAAGAGTGTCGAAAGTCTTGGAGATCATATAGCTTATGAATTTGGAAAAAACTTTAGGAAAAAAATAACATATGAACCACCCCAAGGAGTGGATACAAGAGGGACAGAAAGAGGTTTATGTCCGAGAATGTATCATATGTTTTCTGTTCTTGAAAAAGACAGATTTGAAAAAGCAGTTTTGGATGCGTTAAAAGGCAAACAATAGAGCATGAAAAAAGTAAAATATGAAAAATTAGAAGATGTGCAGCAGAGATTATTGAATGAAGCTGAGAAAGTGATGAACACAGCATACAATCCTTATTCTAATTTCTATGTCGGGGCAGCGCTTTTGGCGCAGAACGGCATGATAATCACAGGCTCAAATGTGGAAAATGCAGCATACGGCTCCACAGTTTGTGCAGAAAGGGCAGCGATATTCAGGGCGAATGCAATGGGGATAAGGAATTTTAGCAAAGTAGCAATCATCGCAAAAGGAAAAAATTTTGACACAGATAAAGTGACTGCTCCATGCGGGAACTGCAGGCAAGTGCTTTATGAATTTGCTCAAGTTTCAGGAAGAAATTTAGAAATAATAATGGCGACGACTAAAATGGATAAAATAGTTATTGCCACAATTGAAGAACTTCTGCCATTGGGATTCGGTCCAAAAGATTTAGGAATTGATATGAAGAAATATAAATGATCACCTGCCTTACTGGCACACAACGCTTTTGCTGTCTTCTTTCTGAG
>CAIMOB010000057.1 GCA_903842985.1 uncultured archaeon | reverse complement strand
GTTTGTCTTCAATTTGACTTCAGCAATCTCATCCGGCGCTATCATTTTGTCAAAGAAGACGAACTTTCTTTTCAGCCCAGAACCCATTTCCTCTTCATAGAATTTGGTAAAATCCCAGTCGAATATCCCGCTTTCAAAATCAATCCCTCCGAAAACAGACAATTCTTTCTTTATTTCTTCAAACAAAACAGCATTGCTGGAAAGCATTCCAATGAACAATTTTGCCTTTTTGACCTCGCGCACGCCTGCCATGCATTTTTAAGTGTATCGAAAGGTTTAAATTCTTTTTGTTTGGCAGGTATAGCAGGGGGTTAAAGTGATACAACAAGCAGAGATTAAAGGCCTGTACGTTCCACTATTCACGCCGATGAAGCGGAACGGAGATGGTAAATGCAGAATAGCCCTGACGCCAAAATTCTATGAATACATTGATTTGTTAATAAAATATGCAAAAGGAATAGTACCTGGCGGAACAACTGGGCAGGGCGCAACGCTGAAGCCTTCTGAACAGATTGATATAGCTGTTGATGTCGGCATGTATATAAAAAACAGAGCGCAGCTTATCGTAGGCATCAGCTCAGATTCAACTGATGACGCCATAGAAAAAGCTCAGGGGGTAGAAAGGAAGCTAGGCGCAACAACATTTCTTCATCCAATCGGTGCAGATGTGTCGCAGAAAGAGGTTTATGCTCATTTTCAAAATCTTGCAAATCAAATCGATGGAAACATAATACTTTACAGCAACAAGCAGAGAAATTCAAAAATTGAGCTGGACACAATAATAGCTCTTGCAGATAATCCCAAGATTGTGGGGGTCAAGGATTCTTCCATGACAACAGATAAGATAAGAAAGATATTAAAAAAGCACAAGGATTTTGCAATACTTTCTGGAAATGATTACAGCATTGTAGAAACAATTCAGGCAGGCGGACGCGGCGCAATAGCCGCCATTGCACATTTCGCGCCGAAGATTACGGCCAATGCTGTCAATTACGCGCTTGAAAATGAGTTTTGGATGGCGCGCGCCTATCAGCAGGACATAAATAGATTGGTTGATAAAACATTCAATGGAGCGAACGTTGCTGCTGTCATTGCAAATGTTCTCGGCACAGATACCAGGAGTCCTCATGAAAGTATTTCATTTACCTGCCCTGATAAGATAAAGGAAATCAACAAGATTTTGTCAAAGTTCTCGCCTGAAGAGCTTGGGATAGACCTTTCACAATACAGAATGCACTAATTTTCTTTCGCCTTCTTCGCTTTCCTACGATACTCACCAAACCTGTCAATCGGAGAATATCTTGCGGGCTTCGGCAGAACTGTTTTCTCGCAGCAGAAATCCTTCATTGTGTATTTCCCGCATTTGGGGCATTTCATTATGTGCTTCATTCTGCCCTTATGAACTCAGCTGAGCCGCCTTTCTTCTGCACAAAATCAATTGTGGAATCGACTGTGTCCTTAAGCATCTTCTCAGCTGTTTTGTAATCCTCTGCAGTTATCTTAAGCATGTACCTTCCGTTGCCAAGGTATTTTATTATTGTGTCTTTCTTTTTTTCAATCAGTGACAGCGCCTGCCTTATGGTTTCAACCCCTTCGGGCGCGTAGCTTGCGATCTTGAATTCGCCCTCTATAAATATTTCAGGCGCTTTTATCTTCTGCTTTATCAGCTCTTCCAATTTTGCCGCTATTTTCTCGTCAACGCCAAAATCAACAAGCTTTTTTCCGTTCAGCGCAACATCCTCAAACACGGGGTAAAGCAAAGGTGATTTTTCGAACAGTTTCTTGGTTATTTCGTCGTAAAATTTCCTGACATCTGTTTTCAGGTCCTTTGCAATCATCTCAACAATTTTCTCTGCCTTCAGCTCCTGCTTTATCTCATCATTTTTATTGCGCCTCATGCTTTCAGAAACCCTTCTCAATGAAAGGTCTATGTAGCCTTTCTCCTTGTTAATGCCGAGAATCTTGCAGATAACAATCTTCCCTTCAATTACAAAATCGCGTATATTCCTAATTCTGCCGGGTGAGATTTCAGAAATATGAATCATTCCGCTTCTGCCGTACTCCTCAAGATTGCAGAAAACAGAACTGGGCATAATCTTGGTTACTTTGCAAAGAACTATTTCGCCGTCCTCTGGCCAGTCTTGTCTTTTTAACAGCATTATTCCAAAACTTCCAGGATTCGGGCTTTTATCTTCGTCTTGCCCCCTGTGGGTTCGCCGATTGTCTTGTCGCACACAAGGCATTTGATTTCGGTTGTCGTTTTACCGAATATCACCTGTTCATTCTTGCACTTAGGGCATCTTACCTTTATGAACTTGCTTGCCGGATTTTCCTTTTTCTTCATACAAACTCCACCTTCTTTGCCCTGAATCCTTTTTTTTGAACATGCATTCTTTTGCAGACAGTGCATTCATACCTCAAATCAGTCTTCTTTGTCTGCTTCTTGCCTGTCATTTTTGGCTTTGCAGGTTTTGAATATTTGCCTGTGTTGCCGTAGCCCCTTGCCCTGCCTCTCCTTTCAATCCTTATTCTTGAGCCCCAGCTGAGCGGATGTGCAGTGCTTCTGGTTCGCTTCTTCGCCTGCGTAATCTTGTGCTCTGTATGCTTCCTGCAGTATGGGCAGAGCCTTTTTTTAGATTTTGGAAGCTTCATATACTAGAAAGAATAGGGGAGGTTTAAAAAGGTTTCGTACAAATGCTTTATATCTAATATACAATATTTAGGGTATTGAAAATATTCTCCAGCACAACAAAGTATTTATATGCCGAATCCATCGAAATTCCAATGGCAGATTCTAGCGAAGCAGGGACTGAAGATTTTGATGAATTCTCGCTGCTTCTTGATGAAAGAAGGCTAAAGTCGCTGCTAGATACCATTACTATTGGGGGATTCGGAAAAAACAAAAAACTCAAAGAAGCGTGCTCTAAAGACAAAGAACTAAAAAAGATACTTAAGGATCAACATGCAGCATATGCAATAATCGGGCAAACAAGCGCAAAAATCCAAAAAAGAAAAACAGATATTGCAAGGAAAATTGGGTTAACTTTTGATTCAATTGACAAGCTTGCCTGCGAGCATCACCCAGGAATTCATTTCGAGATAACAGGCACGATTGATGGCGCATTCATCTATACGCCAAGAAAAGACAACAAAAGAGAGTTGAACACGTACCAATGCATTCAGTGCGCAAGCGAAAAGCATGTTCCGCGAACAATTGCCTATGACTGCCCGCAGTGCGGGATTGTTCTTGGCGATTTTGAAAAAAAGCATTATCGCTCTCCTGAAGAATCCTGGCGCGCGCTGGCAGGGCGTGAAGGCGAGCATTATCACTGCACGCTATGCGGAATCCAGATAGGAGAACATTATTGGAAAATGAGCTAATTCTCAGCCTCTATACATTCTGTTGTGTTGTAGCGATCGCTACAACGCGCGCTTAAATAGTCTAAAAACATCAAGAAAAATAAAGAAACTGGACTTAGTCCAGTTGACATGTAACCCGTAACAAGAAATATGCTATTCAAGTATAAAAATCTTTCCATTCGCCGGCGAGTTCAGTAAAGCCTGGGTGGCTGAGTCTGGTAAAAGCGCTGGACTTATAATCCAGTTGGCACGTAACCCGTGTCACGCGGGTTCGAATGCTCAATACGGGTCTGGAAGTCCCGTCCCAGGCGCTGAACTTTTAGAAACATTAATTCTCAGCTTCTATCTCTTCTGCCCTGTTCTTGCTCACCAGGACCACGCAAACCTCTTCTGCAAGCGTAGCTACGTCGTCCTCTTCAAACGGACCGTAGATTTCAAGGTCAGGACCGACAAACTGTGGCACAGCGCAGAGGAATCTCACAAGCTTTGACTTGCCAGTGCTTTCCTTTTTCTGCTCAGGCTCAGCATCTGCTTTTGAAACAGTCGGGGCAGGGGCAGAAGCTGCGCTTTCTGTGAATATCTTGTCAAGAATGTCTGTCCTTGCATTGTTAAGCACAGTGAGGACTGAATCGAAAAATGCCCTTTCGCCGGCAAGCAGTGTTGAAGTGTCTATAACAGCATTCACCCTGCTCTTGTTGATTGCCATTGAAATAATCTTCTTTTCCCTTCTTTCATACAATTCCTTTATCAGCTTCTTTATGTTCACAAGCTGTCTCTCAAACTTCTCCTTTTCCACATCTGAAAATATGTTGTCTGTCTGTGAAAGCGTTGACTGCTTCTTTTCCGCAAGATATTTTTTAATTTCATCAAAGAATTCAGGGCTCAGCTTCTGCAAATCCTCCTTGGACTTCTCTCTTCTCAGAGTTTCAAACAGTGTTTCATAGGTTACAGCCGGCTTTTCCATTTTCCCCCAAACTAACAAAACAAGGCATATATTTAAAAGTTTTTGTGTCCTTTTTAAAGCAATGAAGCCCAAAATAGAGATTACAAAAGAATCTGGCCTGCCTCTTATAGGAAGCGGCGCTTTTGGCATTGTTTACAGGAACACATCAATTATAGAGATAAAGCCTGTAACCGGCTGCAACCTAAACTGCATATTCTGCTCTGTTGACGAAGGCATTGAATCGAAAAAGACAGTTGACTTCATTGTTGAAAAGGATTATCTCGTCGAGGAATTGAAAAAACTGATTGATTTTGTAGGCGAAGACAGCATAGAAATCCACATCGGGCCCCACGGGGAGCCGCTTCTTTACCCGCAATTGGCTGAACTAATTGCAGGGATTTCAAAGATAAGCAATGTCAAGACAATCTCAATGGACACGAACGGCACGCTTCTGAATGAGAAAATCGTAGACAAGCTGGCAAACGCAGGGCTTACAAGGATAAACCTTTCAATTAACTCATTGAATCCTGAAAATGCGAAGAGGATTGCGGGCTGCAATTATGACATTGAGCGCATAAAAAGAATTGCAGAGTACATCCCAGGCAAATGCGACCTGATAATCGCGCCTGTGCTCGTGCCTGGCTTCAACGACGAGGATATTGAAGAGATAATCCAGTTTGCGCTCAAAATAAACAAAAGAAACGAAATAAAGCTTGGGATACAGAACTTCCTGAAATACAGGGGCGGAAGAAATCCGGCAAAACAGCTGAGCTGGAAGAAGTTCTATGCAAGGCTTGCTGAGCTTGAAAAGAAGCACAATACAAAGCTAATCCTGAGCAATGAAGACTTCGGCATAAGGAAAACAAAGCCCCTTCCAAAGCCTTTCAAGAAAGGGCAGAGGGTAACTGCAAGAATCGCCTGCGAAGGACGGCTTCCAAACGAGAGAATAGCAGTTGCCGACGGGAGAACAATAACATTGGTCAAATGCAATGAACGAATTGGGAAAGAAGTAAGCGTTAAAATTCTCAGGGACAAGCATAATATTTTTACGGGGCTTGTAATCTAAGATTTGCTGTGTGCGATTTGTGATGAAAAAGGTTTCTTAGAAAAAATCAAAGAAAAAAAATAAAAAATAATAAGGCGTTAGCCTTATTGCGGTGCACTTACCTTTATGTCTGTTAGGCTTGTACCTGTCACAACAACTTCTGTGCCTGTCAGCTGCGCTGTGTAGGCTTCAGAGTTTGCTACGACTCTTGTAGCTCTTCTTGTGTCCATTGCTGACATTCCAGCAACAACCATTGCTACTTTTCCAGCTCCTGAGTCCACAAGCTTAACTATTGCTTTTCCTTCGGTAAACCCTGCTTCACAGCCTGCTACAGCAAATGGTACTCCCAATGCTGAAGCTGCTACGCTGTTAGCGCATGGTCCGCCAACAATAATTAAGTTCTGTGCTTTCCAGTCGCTGATTTCCGAGTCAAGTCTTGCAGCACCAACGTTAAGCTTTGGCAATGTCACTGTTGTGATTGCGCCAGCTCTGGTTGTTATCTGTGCTGATACAGGTGCAACGAATGCATTGACTTCAACTTCCTCTTTCGGATATTGTATCAATACATAGCTGCTTTTGTCTGCATCTTCCTCAACAAGTGTTCCGTGCCCCGTTGTGTAGACCTCTACATCAGAGTTGCTGTCAACCTTATCATTTGAACCGTAGTTTTCGATAGCCCATGAGTTGCTGCTCAAGGTAGCTTCCATAGTTTTGTCGTTCGCTGCGTCGTACATTATGTTCAAATTGATTACGGCTGGGCCTTCGGCCTTAAGATTGGAGTCGTCTAGGTCTGCTTCTGTAACTCTTAAGATGTTGGCTGTTGCATTTATTGCAAGACCTGTGCCGAACTGCAATGGTGCGTCAAGTATTTTTACATTAGCACCATAGTTAGATTCAGACTCTCCTGCTGTAGCTGAATAGGCCGTCACGTCAGTTGCATTAATTCCTACGCCGTCATCTAGGACCAGAGTTATTGATCCCAAAGAGCCCAAGTCAATTGTGTTTGTTGCAGCACCTTCAGTGAATTGCTTGTCACTCCAGCTTCTTCCATAGGTCAAGTCTTTTAAGTCAATCTTGCTATTTGCAGCTGTTACAGTGTCTACATCAATGTTTGATATTTCTATCACGTGCGCTGTTCCGCCAGATGTTACTGCAAACAACATTGTGCCGTCGGAATTTTCTATGTTTGCTATTGGGTAGACGTCTCCTTCAAACAGCAATGGCTTTGTGTCAGATTTTCCCCAAGTGATTTTATTTACACCATTGGTGTCAATCTGCATTGGCACTTCAACAAGCTTTCCGTCGTTGTTTGTAAAGCTTATCATTGCGTCCTTGGAACCCTTTTTCTCCAGCTTGATATCTTCCCTAGGTGTCATTACTCCGCCCATGACAAATTTGATATTGCCAAGCGCAGGGTCGACATATTCCTTATCTTTTGCAAGGAAGATATTGTCTTCAGGTGTCATCTCTATTGAGAATCCGTTCCACTCTCCTTTAGCAACGCTGTCTATGATAACGTGTGCATCTTTAACGTCAACACCGTCTCTCTGAAGCCTGTCGCCGTCCTTCAGCAAAATCTCTGTTGCTCCAATGTTTAATTCACAAACGTCAACGTCCTGCAGTTGTGCGTGTACTGCCTTTGCGTCAAGCACTCCTAGATCCACTCCGTTGATTGTCTTTGATGAACCAACAGTTATCCATGCCATATCGCCATCGACAGATACTCCGCATGAGTCCTCGTCGTCTGTTACGTCAACAACCTTTACTTCGTGGTCAACGCCAGCAACTGTCTTTGTAATGACCTGGTCCTGTGTCAGCCATAGCAGTGTCTCGCCAGCCATGAGGGTTATTTCACTCAATTTCCCTGAAGCTGTCTTAACCTTTGTTATGGTGTACAAGTTGCCCTGGATTTCCAAGGTTGTTCCTTCCAAGTCATCTTTAGCTGTGGTTGTTGTGCTGTTGTCGTACTGTACCTGGTCGTCAAATGTCAGCGCATATTTGTATATTGGGCTGGTATCGTACAATTCCAAGTAGTCATCCATGTTGTAGCCATCGTCTGGCTGGTCATGCAGCGCTACTCCGTTTGTGTCATTTAACGTAACTATTTGTGTGTATGTTACGTCGTTGTCGTTTGCTCCCTCTGATTCAGTGTATCTTCCCTGTGCCAATGTAACTGGCATGTCTATGTCGTCAATTGCGGTTGTTCTTACCTCTCCAAGAGATTCATTGTAGTTAAGCACTTCAGAGCCAGTTCCCTTTATTTTTATTCCGGAACTGATCAAAACATCAGAACCACCCACAGAAACAGGGGTTTCCTTCTTCAGCTCGAACTGCATAGAAGCTCCGATGTCAACTGCTCCTACAACGTCTTCGGATGCGGCTGTTGCACCAACTACTATTAGTGCATCAAACACTCCGTCTTTGACGAAAGGGGCTGGAAACGCACTTAAGTCAGCAGCCATTGCACTGAAAAGCGTAGCTCCCACCATGGTTGCTCCTGCTCCTAATGCAATTACCTTTCTAATTGCTTTTTTTACTTCCATTGAAACACCTCCAATGGTCTATATATACTGGACCTGTATGGACGCTATGCTTTCACATGGCCCATTACAAGCTATTTTGGAAGTAAGCATGAGTATTATATTACATATATGGTTCATATATGCAAGTTCGAGCTAATAGTGCTTGCAAAATCAGTCATTTATAAAACTTTCTAAAGGAAAAGCGCCTGAAGCGCAAGCTCAGGCACGAGGGGTTTTTTCCTGCCATAATAACATAAAATCAAGGGTTCATCACTCAACAATAGAAAAAATAAGTTTTGTACTTTTGTTTAAATACCCATAAAAT
>CAIMOB010000056.1 GCA_903842985.1 uncultured archaeon | reverse complement strand
CTTATACCGATCTCGGTTACGCACTAAGAGCCTCTTTTGCATTATTCTGGGTACCGATTCAATATTTTGCCAATTTAGGGTTGAGATGAAGAAATATAAATGATCACCTGCCTTACTGGCACACAACGCTTTTGCTGTCTTCTTTCTGAGGCTCTAAGTCACCGTCGTTGTAAATCTTGACGCTGTGGGAACGCTCGCTGTCGTAATAATTCTTAGTGGGGCAGTCGTCGCCTTCGGTGTCCACTGTCCAGCTTGTTGATTCAGGCTGGCCTTCGTTCCTGACGCAGGTGTGCCCGACTGTGATAAGCGCCCCTGTTTTGTGCGTCCAGGCGCCGCAGTCAAACAAATCAGTTGACCATGAAAGAAGCGGAAGCTCGACACGCGCGCCAACAGGCCCCTGCGCTGTTCCTCTTGATATGATTCGGACGCAGTCGCTTTTGACTCCATAGTCTCCTGTTTTGACTGTCCATTTGCAAGTTAAAGAGCTGATTTTCACGTCAAATATTTCTGGCGCTTCATTTGGAACAACGGTATTGTTCTTAACCGGCACTTCATTGCCTTCATGCTGCTCTTGAGCAGATTCTTGAGCAAACGGAAGAGTTATGTATCCTGCCTGAGACAAGAAAAAGAGAGCCAGGAAAAATATCATAATCCCCAGAAAAATCCCCAGTGATTTGTAGAACAGATTTGGTTTTGATGGGTTTGTGTCTGCCATTTTTATTGTATGCCTTTTGATTATATAAATGTTTTTGTAAGATGAGGAGAAAGTTCAGTTTAAGGCGCGATAGCTTTTTATAATTTATGGTAATTGCCATAAGCATGTACAGCGCAACACAGGTTGTCGGGGATTTTTTCGAGAGAAAAGTAAGGAGAATATTTGAATTAGAAAGAACAGACCCGCATGCGCTGGGAATTGTGCCGGACTTGGTTTCCAAAGACGGTTCTTTTTATGTTGAAGTAAAAGCATCTGCCTATGACAATGGAGGCGTAATAAACAAAGGGCAGCTGTACAGGTTTGACGAAGATATAAGTGCAAGGCGCTTTTACGCTTTTGTTTACCATTCAATTGCAAGGGACATGCAGAGAAATTATCCAACAGAAAAAATGCTGAGAAATGCTTTGTATCTGAGGTCTTTGTTCTTGTTTCCTTTCAGCATAACCAAGGCGCACTTTGAAAATTCCAAAATAAGGAAAAACCCAAAGCACGACGATTTCGTGCAGTTAAGGGAGAGCCTGGCACAAAGGATTTTTGAATTGGATGACGAAGCATGGGCGCATTTGAATCTCAAAAAAAGCGATTATAAAATGACAAGACCGCATGAAAAAATCCGCATAGTAACTAGAAACGGGCATTTGGAGCAGCAAATTTTAGATTCATTTTACCCTGAATTGATTTAAGCAATTCAAAAATTTAACAGTCTATAAGAACCAGAGGAACAAGCATCTCATCATCGCTCACTCCACCGTGCTTTCCTTTATGTAATTTCTTTGGTTTATAATTTGCGAGCTTGTCTTTTAAAGCATAATTTTTCTTCATTATCAGCACATAATCGCCAACTCTGTCGATTAATTTTTTGTTTGGTTTTCCCAGTCCGTAAAGGTTGTCTTTAATCAACTGCTCTCCCTTGAAACACCAGCAGTATTTTGACATCTTGGTTTTTACAATTTTTTCAAAATCCTTTGCTTTGCTGGGTCTGACAAAGCAATCCCTCACCCTCGACTCTCCTGCAAGGGGGATTGTCAGGCAATCTTTCAACCCTTTTATTTTTTCAACCCATATCCAGGTTTTGGGGGCGGTGTCAATAAAACCATGGTCCGCAGTAACAATTATCGCAGTATTTGTTCCACTGACTGATTTAGCTAAATTCTTCATTCGCGCATCCAAATCCCGGAAAAGAGCATTGACTTTTTTGCTGCTGACACCTTCTTTATGCGATAATGAATCTAACTCATAAATATATGCATGAATTAATCTTCTTTTTGTCGATTTCTTTTTGATTAAAGCCCTTAATTTTGTAAAAGTATTTTTGTAATTTGTTGTTGGTATTATTTCAGTGTCTTTTGAAACATATTCTGTAAATGGGCCATCGGCAATTTTTTTGTCGATTAATTCGAAACATTTTCCGTTAAATCCTTTATGGAATGATTCAATGTCCATGATTTTGTCCATCTCAAATCCTGATTTGGACAAAGACTCCTTGCCATACATTGGGGCAAAGCGCAAAATTGTAGTTATTGCCCCGACTTCCTTGAGATTAATGTTCCAGCCAGTAAGTGCATGCTGCTGCGGCGGATAGCCAACTAAAAATGAAGTGTTCGCGCATGCAGTGGTAGCTAAAAAAGTAGAAGTCATTTTTGAATCAAGATTTTCCAGCAAAAAAGAATTTTTTTGTTTTTTTAAGTAATTGTATCCTAACCCGTCAATTATAATTAAAACTAGATTCTTAAATCTCTTTAATCTTTTGGAATTTAATGAAACAAGCTCAGGATACGAATGTTTTTTTCCAAAACTATTTGAAATAGAACTCATTAAATTAATAATGCTGTTTCCATTGTAATCCGGCAGGGTAAATTCATACATAATGATGGTATAGAATTATTCCTTTTATAATGTTTTCTGAAAGTGCCTAAGTTCAGTTCCAGGCGCTGAAATATATACTAACTGCAAGACACACTCCCGAAACCTTTAAATACCACCTCTAATTTAACACCTCAATAGATATTCTAAGATGAATATGGGGCCATAATGAAAGAAGTAAAAACCGGCACAACAACAATGGTTATTATGTGCAAGGATGGAATAGTCGTAGCTGCAGACAGGAGAGCGACTGCAGGAAACATTATTGCCAACAAAGACTGCCCGAAAATCTACGAACTGTCAGACAAAATGCTGCTGACTGTTGCAGGAACTGTCTCAGACATACAGCTTCTAATAAAGATTGCAAGGGCACAGATAGGACTAATGAGAGTAAGGACAGGCAGGGACGTGACAAACAAGGAGGCAGCAAATCTTCTTGCAGGGATGGTTTACTCAAACATAAGAAAGTTCAGCCTGATACCGGGAATTTCACAATTCCTGCTGGGCGGAATGGACAAGGAAGGATTCCACACCTACGAAATAAACTTTGACGGCTCTGTGATGCCTATTGATGATTATGTTGCATCAGGCTCAGGAAGCGACATGGTCTACGGCGTTTTGGAGACACTTTACAAAAAAGAGCTTAGCGTGAGCGAAGGAGTTCAGCTGGCTGTGAAGGGGTTGAACGCAGCAATCCAGAGGGATTCAGCATCAGGCTCTGGCTTTGATATAATGACTGTGACAAAAGAAGGGCTAAAAAGAGTAGCGGCAAAAAAACTTCAATTGAAAGTAGAGTTATAATCAACCTATTCTGAAGGGATTTAGAAATAGAGGTTCTTGAATGGGAGACATAATAAAAGAAATTTTAAGCAAACTGCCAGGAGATGAAATAGCTGACGCTGTATTCGAGGGTGCGAACATAGTCCTCTACACCAAGGACAAGGATTTTTTCCTTGAGCCAGGCACAAAGATAAGGGCGATTGTTGACGAGCTGAAGAAAAGGATAGAATTAAGGCCGGACCCTTCGATAACATTAAACCAGGAGAAGGCAGAAAAAGAAATCAAGAGCATAATTCCTGCAGAGTCAGGCGTTTCAAACATAATCTTTGACTCGCAAAGGTCAAGAGTCATCATTGAAGTTGAGAAACCGGGGCTTGCAATCGGAAAGCAGGGCGAACTTCTGAGGGAGATAAAGCAGAAAACGCTCTGGGTTCCGCTGATAAGAAGGACGCCGGCAATAAAATCCAGTTTGATAGAGAACATAAGAAATGTTCTGTACCAGAATTCTGATTACAGGAGAAAATTCCTGAACAAAATCGGGCACAGGATTTACGACGGCTGGATGAGGGGAAAGAAGAATGAATGGATAAGGGTTTCCTATCTCGGCGGGGCAAGGCAGGTCGGAAGAAGCTGCATGCTTCTGCAGACGCCTGAGTCAAGGGTGATGCTTGACTGCGGAATAAACGTCGCAGCAGAAAGCGAGCATGCATATCCGAAGCTCGAAGCGCCTGAATTCAAGATTGACGAGCTTGACGCAGTCATCATAACTCACGCTCATTTGGACCATTCTGGTTTTCTTCCCTATCTTTACAAGTTCGGCTACAAGGGCCCGACCTACTGCACAGCGCCGACAAGGGACATAATGGCTCTGCTTCAGCTTGACTTTGTCAAGATACAGCAGAGCGAAGGAAAAGATCCGATTTACACAAGCGAGGATGTTAAGGAGATGGTCAAGCACACAATCTGCCTTGACTATGAAGAGGTTTCTGACATCACACCTGATGTGCGCCTTACACTTTACAACGCAGGTCACATTCTTGGAAGTTCTATGGTCCATATGCACGTCGGAAACGGGTTGCACAACATCCTTTACACAGGCGACCTGAAATTCGGAAGGACAGAGCTGCTCGAGTCAGCCGCAACACAATTTCCAAGGCTCGAATCCTTGATGATTGAAAGCACATACGGCGGAAAGGACAACATACTGCCTCCGCTGAAGGAAGAGGAAGAAGAATTCAAGCTGGTTGTCAAGGAGACAGTAAAAAGAAAGGGAAAAATCCTAATTCCGGTGCTTGGCACAGGAAGAGGGCAGGACATGATGATTATTGTTGAGGATATGATAAGGAGGGGAGAAATCGAGAAGATTCCTGTCTACATAGACGGAATGGTTTGGGACGTCACTGCAATCCACACAGCTTATCCTGAATTCCTGAACAGCAACATAAGAAAGCTGATTTTCCACAAGGACGAAAATCCATTCTTGTCGGACATATTCAAAAGAGTCGGCTCGAAAAAGGAGAGGGACCAGATACTTGAAGAAGAGGGAAGCTGCATAATCCTTGCAACATCGGGAATGCTTGTCGGAGGCCCGTCTGTTGAGTACCTGAAGGCGCTGGCAGGCAGCCAAAGGAATACACTGATTTTCTCATGCTATCAGCCGGAGGGCTCGCTCGGCTGGAGAATAAGGAATGGCGAGACAGAATTCACATTCACAGAGGGGACAAAGCATGAAGTAATGAAGGTGAACATGGAAGTGACAAGGTTTGAGATAACAGACCACTCAGACAGGAAGCAGCTGATGAACTTTGTCTACAAATGCGAACCGAGGCCGAAGAAAATAATAGTCAACCACGGCGAAAGCTCGAGATGCCTTGATTTGGCAAGCTCGATGCACAGGCAGTACCGCGTCGAGACAAGCTGTCCAAGGAATTTGGAAGCGGTAAGGTTAAAATGAAAAAAACGCTTAAAATCATACTAATCACAGTAGCTGTTTTGATTGTACTGGCAATTGTCGGGTTTGTTTCTGTTACAGGAACAAGCACAAGGACAGCATACCTGAAAATAGACAGCGGAGCTGTTGAAGTTAACCAAGGCAGCGGCTGGATGCCTGCAACAGACAGCATGGACCTTTCGCTGAATGACAAAGTAAGGACAGCTGACGGCGAAGCATCAGTAATTCTTTATGAAAGCATAATCGTACAGCTTGATAAGAATACAGAGATTTCGATAAGCGACCTGGCAAAAGATAAGGTTGCAGTAAAGCAGGAAAGCGGAACAACCTGGAACAAGTTCACAGGGCTCAGCGGTGTTAATGGATATGAGGTAGAAACTCCCACGACAGTCGCAACTGTGAGAGGGACAGAGTTTGGAGTAAATCTTTCTGAAGTCATGGTTGGCGAAGGCGAGGTTGATGTTGAGTCACAAGGGCAGAAGCTTAGGATACTTGAGGGGAAGAAGTCTGCGTTTTTAATGGGCAAGCTAAGCGAACTTGATTTGACGCCTGAAGAAAAGCAGTTTATCATAAACAGGCTGGCAAAAAGCCTTGAAAAACTTAAGGAGCTGAGAATGGCGCAGCTGCAGAAGCACAAATTCTTGCTTGACAGGATAAAGAAAATGCGCAATTTAACTGACGCAGACATAGGCAGAGGGTTTGAAAAGCTTGACAGCGGCAATCTGACAGAAGGAGAGGTCATGAAAAAGATGCCAATACCTCTGGATAAGATTCCGTTTGCAAAGGATTCTGTCAACAACATAATCGCGCTGAACAAAAAAATCAGGAAACAGAATCAGCAGATACATAAATTAATGGGAGGAAAGTAGTTAATGGAAAATGCACAGGGCTAAAACAGGCGTTTGCTTGGCGATTTCTCTGGCTTGTGCATTGGTTTTTTCTCTGCTTTTTTATTTTGGGTTCTATTCAAACATACAGCTGAAGCTTTCTGACAATCTTTACGGCGGAAGGAACGCGCTTGACAGCATAGTGATTGTTGCGATTGACGACAAGAGCCTGCAGGAGATTGGAAGATGGCCGTGGAACAGGGAAAATTTCGCAGAGGTTGTTAATTTTCTTAATGAGAGCAAGGTTGTGGGAATTGATGTCGCATTTTTTGAGGAGTCTGACAAGGCCATTGACCAGAAATTTGCAGAGGCGCTGAAGAATTCTGGCAATGTTGTGATACCTGTTGAATACATGTCCTTTGAAAAGAAAGGAGACAGGATTGTCGGGAATAAAATGCTCTACCCTGTTGGCGAGCTTGGAAAGTACGCCAAAGGCCTTGGCTATGTGAATGTCGTGACTGACGCCGACGGCGTTACAAGGGCTGTGAACCTTGATGTCAGCGACGAATACAGGAATTTCGCGCAGGTTGTTTATGATATTTATTGGAGAGATGATGTAAAACCAACAAACAGGTTTCTTTTGAATTTTGTGGGAAAGCCGGGAAGCTTCAAGTACTATTCATTTACAGACCTCATCCATGGGCGCGTGAATAAAAGCGTTTTCAAGGGAAAGCTCGTCTTCATAGGCGCAACATCGCCTGACATGCACGACGACTATTTCGTGCCGACATCAGCAGGCAAGGCAATGCCCGGCGTCGAGATTCACGCGAATACTGTGCAGACGATGATTACTAAGCGGTTCCTAGGCAACGAGCCGAAATGGCTGGTAATACTTTCACTGTTTATCTTTGCCGCGATTGTAGCTGTTCTTGTTGACAGGCTTCATATCTGGATTTCAGCCGCGATATCATTTGCAATGTTTTTCATTTACATGCTTGTTTCAATAAAGATTTTTGAATTTGGCGTCATAATGAATTTTGTCTACATCCCTGCAGTGATATTGTTTTCATATGTTTCTGTTCTGGCTTACTCATATCTGACAGAGCAGAAGTCCAAGAAAAAGATAATGGGCGCATTCGGAAAATATGTTTCGCCAATAATTGTGGAGCAGATAGCGAAGCATCCTGATAAGCTGAAGCTCGGCGGGGAGAAGAGGAATGTGACAATTTTGTTCTCTGACATAAGGGGCTTCACTTCGATTTCGGAGAAATTAAAGCCTGAACAGCTTGTCCGCCTGCTTAATGAGTATCTGTCTGCGATGACTACAATAATATTGAAGCATGACGGCCTCGTTGACAAATACATAGGCGACGCAATAATGGCTTTTTGGAATGCTCCGCTGAACCAGCCAAAGCACGCAAGGCTTGCCTGTTTAACAGCAATTGAAATGATAAAAAAATTAGGGGAAATCCAGGAGAAATGGAAAAAGGAGAAACTGCCAAACATCGACATAGGAGTCGGCTTGAATACAGGCGATGCAGTAATAGGGAACATGGGCTCATATGATAGGTTTGATTACACTGCAATCGGCGACAACATTAATCTGGGCTCGAGGCTTGAGGGGTTGACAAAGCAGTACGGCGTCAAGATAATAATCAGCGAAGCAACCTATGCGCAGGTTAAAGACGAGTTTGTAGCAAGAAAACTGGATTTAGTCAGTGTTAAGGGGAGGACGAAGCCAATATTTATTTATGAATTAGTCTGCGCTAAGAAGGAGCTGGCAAAGAAAAACGCAGAGGCAATAAGACATTACGAAGCTGGGCTTAATCTTTATTTTGCAAAGAAATGGGACAGCGCAATAAAGGAGTTTTCTAAAGTAAATGACAATCCTTCGAAAGAATTTATCCAGCGCTGCAGGGATTTCAAGAAGAGCCCGCCTCCAAAAGGCTGGGACGGCACCTGGGTGATGAAGACGAAGTAACTATTTCTTGTACGCAACATAAATATCTGCTTCAAGCATATTGTTATCTTTGTAGAAATGGTGCGTGAAATAGACATTTCCTTCATTGTCTATTGAAGCCTCCCCTGCAAGAGGCGAAATAATTAATTCAGGCGTCTGCCACTTGCTGTCAACTTTCTTTGACTTCCACAAGCCGTAATTTTTTGAAATCCACAACTCATTTCCGTCAGGGCTTATCGCAGGCCAGCCTTCGCTGTCTGCTGTGTTAACAGCCTCAACATTTTCAGGCTCTGACCATTCGCCATTTACTTTTTTTGAAACCCAAATGTCAAGCCCGCCTTTTCCGCCTGGCCTGTCAGAATGGAAATAGAGCTCCTTTCCGTCATTTGTTATGTGAAGCTCGCCGACTTTGTAATCAGGATTGAAATCTGAATTTTTCCAGTTCTGCCATTTACCATCCTTGTATTCCGCGCTGAACCAGTGCACATCGGTGTAGCCTTCCCTTACTGAGCAGAACAGCATAACATTGTTCTGGACAAATTCGCAGCCGTCCATTGCAAGCTTGCCTGGGTCCTGCAGAAATATTCTCTCAGGCTTGCCCCACTCGTTATTTGATTTTTTTGAGACATAAATGCCCGTTACTCCGTCAATCACCTGCTTCTCAACAGGAACTCTCACATCCGGGGTGAAAAAGAAATACAATGTGTCTCCGTCAGGCATTACAAATGCTGAATCCTCTGCGCCTGCCGTATTCACCAATCCTGGAACAGGAACTGGCTTTTCATATTCGTCAGAATAGGTCTGCGGAGGAGACACATCTGCTTCCTGAGTTATCTTTACTGCGTCTGCAGGAATCCTGCTTTCTCTGTCAATAATTGTCTGCTGTTTTTGGGCGCAGCCGGTTATTACTAAAATTATTGTCAAGAATACAATTGATAAAATTAAATATTTCATTTGCCAGATTTATTCTACAATTATTGTTCCGTTCTCTGGAGAGTGTAGCAAGCAGTAATAATTATAAGTGCCTGTCAGGTTAAATGTATATGAATAGCTGTCGCCTGGGTACAGCGTGTGTTCAAAAAAAGTGCTTTTTAGCGCGTGCGTTTCAGCATCAAAATTTGTCCAAATCACTTTTGTGCCTGCCTTAATGGTTACAGACTGCGGGTTAAAGGCAAAGTTCTTTATCATGATTTTGCTGGTTTCTGCTGGCGCTGTTGTCTGCGTTGTGCTCTGCTGACAGCTGCTTAGCAGGACAGCTAAAGCCATTAAAGCCAGAATTCCGAACACCAACCTTTTCGCCATACGCTTAATTTGTATTTTGCTGTTTAAATACATTTTGTTTTCCAAAACCTTTATAAAACCCGTTTTCTAGTGATATTTCAAATGGCGGTAATCGTACAATGGTAGTATACGGGTCTGTGGAACCCGTGACCCGGGTCCGATTCCCGGTTACCGCCCTTCTTTAAAATGAAGCGCGAAAACATAATAAAGGCAGTTGGACTGGTTGCGGTAACCATATTGGTATTGAATCTAATTCTATTTTCGATACTGCATTACAAGCCCCTTGCGTTCTGGCTGATTGTTGCGCTTGTTGCAATCATTGCGTTTCCGCTGATAAAATGGCTCAAATCAAAATAAAGGACTTCAACCTGAAGGAGACAGTCGAATGCGGGCAGTTATTTAGATGGCAGCTGGTCGACGGCTGGTACTATGTTGTTGCAAGAGACAAATTATTCAGGGTGAAGCAGGAGGGAAGCAAATTAAAGTTCAACGGCGCTTCAGAGAGTTTCATAAAGCATTTCTTCAGGCTGGATGATGATTATAATAAAATAATAAGGACAATAAGCAAGGATGCATACATAAAAGATGCAGTCAAGTTCAGCAGGGGGCTGAGAATAGTAAGATACGACCCCTGGGAAGCGCTGATTTCATTTGTCTGCTCCGCCCGCTCAAACATCCCGCAGATAAGACGCAATCTTAACAATCTTTCAAAGGCGTTTGGCAGGAAAATTGCATTGGGAAGCTACAGGACTTACACATTTCCAAATCCAGGAAGCCTGAACAACTTAAAGAGAATAAGAAAGTGCGGAGTGGGCTTCAGGGACAGATATTTGTTTAAGATAAACAAGATGGCTGATGAAAAAAAGCTGAAAGCTCTGAAAAAGCTCACTTATGAGTATGCAAAAACCGAGTTGATTAAATTTCCAGGAGTTGGACACAAGGTTGCTGACTGCATCCTGCTCTACTCGCTCGAATTCCTGAATGCGTTCCCTGTTGATGTCTGGCTTGAAAGACTAATGAAGCAGCGCTACAAAAAGGAAAATATACCTCAGATGAGGGACTTCTCCCAGAGATACTTTGGAAGCTATGCAGGCTATGCTCAGCAGTACCTATTCCATTATACGCGCTGCAAATGCCGAAAAATTTAAATAATTCCTCTTCTCAACTTCATATATGCCTGTGCTGACTGACAAAAATTTTGAAAAAGATGCTGCAGCAGGCATAGCTGTAGTGAAGTTCTATTCATTATGGAGCACTGACAGCAGGGCATTGGAAGAGCCGTACAAGCAGCTTTCTGATGAGTTTAGGGGAAAGGCAAAATTCATTGAATCAGAAATCAATTCAAACCCTGTCATTGCAAAGAAATTTGGGGTGGCTTCAATACCTTCAATAATGATTTTCACAAACGGCAGGCCGACTGCAAGGATTGAAAAACTATGCACAAAAAGAGAGCTAAGAAACCAGTTAGAAAGATTCATAAAAAATTAAAGAGAGCTAAACCAGCTAAAAAGATTAATAAAAAGTTAAGGTCTTTTAATACTCTGGTTGTAATCCTCCTAATTCTTTTACCATTGCTTATCCTGCTGGATAATTTCAAGTTTCTTGCGAATAACAATAATTTTTATCACAGGGAATTTTCAAAATACGACGTTTACATTTCCTACCCTGATGCAGAGGGGATAAATGACAATCTGCTGGCTTACCTGAATTCAAAAGGGGCGCTGGATGAAAGCATTTTTTCAGAGATTGAGCTTGCACATCTTAGGGATGTGAGATACCTTTCGCATTATTTCACGCTTTCGCTGGAAGTTATTGCCGGGCTTTTCCTGCTGCTGACAATCCTGCTGCTTATCCTCTCAGGAAGACGGTTCCTGCATAAATTCATGAAAGTTCTTTTTTTCGGCTCAATATTTTCGATAATTATTGTGGCTGTGATTGCGCTGCTTCCATTTGACCTCTCATTTGTCTGGTTCCACAAACTGCTTTTCCATAACAACTACTGGATTCTTCCGCCCGGCGCGCTGACTACAATTTATTCAGAGGATCTTTTCTATGATTTCAGCGTGAGGCTGTTCCTGACTACAATAGCAACTTCGCTGATTGCATTTATTGTTTCAGTCATAGGGCTCGCTGTACAAAAAGAAAAGTTTTTTAAACTCTGAAGCAGAAAGTTCTTCTTATGAAACCCCTGGTGGTTGTCAACTTCAAGACATACAAAGAGGCGACAGGCGCGAATGCCCTAAAGCTTGCAAAGATATGCAGCAGATTCAGGAATTCAATTATCTGCGTGCAGGCAGCTGACCTTTATCTTGCAAAAAAAATAAAAATTCCTGTTTTTGCCCAGCATGTTGATTTGGTTGACTACGGGCAGTTCACAGGATTCATTCTTCCAGAAGATGTCGAGGCGGAGGGCGCGAAAGGCACCTTGCTGAATCATTCTGAGCATCGGCTGAAATTTGATGTTCTGAAGAAACTTGTGCAGAGATGCAAGAAAATCAGATTAAAAACAATTGTCTGCGCGAAAACAGCAGAAGAAGCAGGCAGGCTTTCAAGGCTGAAGCCTGATTTTATCGCAATTGAGCCGCCTGAATTGATTGGCGGCAAGATTTCAGTGTCAACTGCAAGGCCAAGCTTGATTTCTGATGCTGTGAAGAAGTCAAAAGTGCCTGTTCTCTGCGGTGCAGGCGTGCATACAGGAGAGGATGTGAAGATAGCGCTGAAGCTGGGAGCGAAGGGAGTTCTTGTAGCATCTGGAGTTGTAAAAGCGAAGAATCCTGCAAGAGTTTTGAGGGAGTTAAGCTTATAAATAAATTATTTTCTTACAGAAAAGCTTATATTTTTTATTTCAATTCGGTTTTGCATGGCACAGGACATATGCGCTGTTTTTAGAGAGATGGAAAACAAGTCACCCTTTCTTTTTAAGGAAAAGAAAGAGCCGATTAATCAGGTAAAATTTCTTCTGGACGGCAATATGAAAGGGCAGTACTTGGGCGCCTGCCTCGACAGCTGCAGATGGGGAAGCGAGACAACAGTAATGTATATGATGGGCATCAGAGGAATGCGTGATTTCATTAAAAGCTGGATGCAGCAAAATGAAGATAATTTTCAGACCCTTTTTAGGCCAGAAGAGTTGGGTTATAAAGAACTCGCCCTCCCGCATATTCATTATGAATCCTGCCCGCGGGACAGTAAGCACAAGGGCACAATTGAGGATATTGGCGGGAGATTGAGGTGTGCGCAAATAACCACAAAATACCTTAAGCCAAGTTTTATAGAATCTTTTGAAATTGTTGATGGCCTTTCCGGAATAAGGGAAAGATGTTTTTACGAGAAAATGCCATCCAATCCTGTACCCAATTTTGCATTTGACTCAGAAGGGTTGCTTACGCCAGAATGTGCTGAAATTTATGGTGGAGAGTATAAAGAATATTTGCATCTTTCTAAACTGTTTGAGGAGGAAGAACCGACTTTTGTGGCAAACGATATCTGCTACGCAATCCTGTCTGATGAGAGAATGGTTTTGCCGCTTGAAACAGTGCTGAAAAGGCTTAACCTTAGGCCGCTATTCACCAGAGTTTCCTGCCAAGGCGAAGGCTGCAAAAGACTGGATGAATTGGATGAGCCTGAGAGAGGGTTGCACAGGAACACAATGCTGTGCCCTGGGCACATCGAACCTCATAACAAAGTTGAATTTTGTTTTAGCGGCTGGACGCTCGCATCTTATGTCCAGAAATGGTATGAGCAGCTGCCTAACGGAGCTGCGCCTTGGTTTGAGGATAAAAAACAAACAAAATAAGATTAGAGGAAACAGGCTTTATAAAAGTTTATTTAATAAATTCCCCTGCCAGAAATTCTTTCGAAAGCAGTGCAAAATAGTGTTCTAATTTATAGCCAATTGTTCTTGGCAAATCCGTCTCGAAAAATGATTCTGACAGCTCAATCTCATATAATCTTTTTTTTTCTGCTTCACTTGGATTTTTTAAATTAATGTCTGCTGGGTATTGAAGTGAGTCTAGTACAAGAGGATGGGTTCTTCCTCCAACTTGTACATTTATTCTAGTTGGAGAATAGATAACTCCTTCAGGATTTGCCGAAGAGACCACATTTGCTACATCAAAAGAATCGATTCGCCTCTTTTGTCCTATATGCCCAATTACTTTCTCATTTAATTTAGGCAAATCATTCCAATTCCATAATGTATTTGCAAACCAGTAGGCATCCTCAAAATTTGGAAAATTTTCAATAAAATACCACTTTCTGTCTAATTTAACAAGTAGCGATAAATCCCTTTCTGCGTGTATATCAGACTGTGGGTCGTCCTTTTCTGGTTTTTTTGGAATCTCAAAATTTTCAGAAATATCTGGATGAATCTTTGTTCCAGACTTGTCTTCAAAATAAACTACCTCACCATATGGGTGATTGTTAACATACAGAACATCAAACACCTTGTCTTCTTCTTCCCACAGACGCTCCTTTATCATCTTTTTTCTATTTTTGTTAAAAAATTCCTGCCTTACTTGATCAGCAGCAGAATATGAATTGAATATGCCCAACCAATACCATGTATTGTTTACTTTTACAGCTAATGATTTATCTTCCATGTAATCAATAGGAGTTCTATTTTTATAAATATTTATATTCTAGAATAGTTACATCTCATAAAGGAATAGAGAAAAATAAATCTTATTTCTTCTTCAGCGTCACTTCGATTGTGGAGACTCTTACGTTTCTGCCTTCCTTGTTCTTGAATTCCTCAGAATCAACCACTATCTCCTTCACATCAACCTGGTCTGCCATAAATCTTTTCCTTACAACTTCTGCAACATCAACAGCCCTGTTGATGAACTTTCCTCTTGCCTTAATAATCACTTCGCTTGCTCCTTTTGTCGTGAACTGCATCACAACCCCAGTGACATAATTCATGAAGGGCTTACCACCAATAAACATTGAATTGTCGTCGTTCCCCATTCAAATCCCCCCAGTTTCTAAATCTTCTCTTTTGTTTTCGCTAGTCTAGTCAAGTAACCTGCGACAATGTTCCTGATCTTCTTTGACTGAAACCCAGCCATCTGCTTGAGTTTTTCCTTGTTTTCACTAAAGTCAGTGCTAATCTCATCCTTGTGCCTGCTAAATATCTCCTGTGTTGCACGCTTTATCTTTGTGGTTTTTACGCGTCCCATATACCTGCTTTTAGTTGCCTTGTTTATAAATTTTTGCCATCAGAATTATTTTCAATATTGAAATAAATTAGAATAACTCATTCACAATCTTAGCAGCCAATTTCACAGTAATGTTATCCCTGTCCTTCTTTGGGTTCACTTCAACAATATCTACAACCTTCAGATTCTTCAGAAGCTTCAGCCTCTGCACAAGATAAATCAATTCCCTTGAGCTCAATCCGCCTGCAACAGTATAGCCAGTGCCTGGCGCAAATGCAGGGTCAGCAACATCAATGTCAATAGAAAGATACAATGACTTGAACTGCCTGCAGTTTTCCATAACAGCATCGCAGAATTCCTTTATGCCAAGCTCGAAAATCTCTTTCATTGTAAAGCACAGTATCTTCTTCTGCTGGATAAAATCAAGCTCCTGCCTGTGCAAGTCACGAACACCTGCAAGAACCACTTTCGCGCCTTCATCAACAAGCTTCCTTGCAAAATCCTCATGAGTTACTGCATCTGTCCCTTCCATGCAGTCAGCGTGCGCATCTAAAATCAATAGGCCATCGCAGCCAGAGCCCTTGAATGCAGAATATGTTATTGAATGGTCCCCGCCAATCACAAGCCCTTCTTTCACAGCTTTTCTTATTTTTTCCTGCGAAACGCTGATGTTTGAATTGTCAACTTCAACATTCTCAGCTTCAACAAACCTGCTTTTCTTGCTTTCATTCACAAACAGGTTGTTCAGCTCTGCAAGAACAGCATCAGGCGCCTTCTCTGTTCCGATATTTTTTCCAAGACAGCCTGCTGAATAAGGTATTTTTAGGATTTTCATTTTTACATTTCATCCAGGCATTCAATTCCCAGCAATCCAAGCCCGTTCTTCAAAACCTGCCTGACGCAGTTAATCAAAAGAATTCTTGATTTCTTCAGCTCCTCATCTTCGGCAAGCACCTGGCACGCCTGATAAAACTCATTGAACGCATGGCTCAAATCCAGAAGATACCTTGCAACAACCTCTGGTCTGCAGTTCCTTGCGCTTTCCTCAACTGCCTCAGGGAAATCCGCAATTAATTTCACCAGTTTTTTCTCTTCCTCTGCCCTCAGCAGGGAATAATCCGCCTTGTCAAGGATTTTTCCGAATTTATTCACTATCGAGCTGATTCTCGCGTATGCGTACTGCACATAAGGGCCTGTTTCACCTTCAAATGATATGGATTCCTTTGGATTGTAATTCATATCTTTCAGATGGTCATGCTTCAGCATGAAGAATTTTAATGCGCCAATCCCAATTGCCTTTGCCCTTTTCTCTATTTCGATGTCGCTCAGCCCTTCATATCTTTTTTTCAAGTCCTCTCTTGAAAGCTCGATAATCTCATCCATTAAATCATCTGCATCAACAACATTCCCCTCCCTTGACTTCATTTTGCCTTCAGGAAGAAAAACCATGCCGTAGCTCATATGGAAGCATTTGTTTGTAAACTCATATCCAATCAGGTCAAATACCTTGAAAAGCTGCTGAAAATAAGCATTCTGCTCTGATGCCACAACATAGACAAGCTTGTCCATCTTGTACTCGTCAAACCTTATCTTCGCAAGCTCGATGTCAGAAACAATGTAAAGCGATGTCCCGTCCGACCTTATCAAAATCTTGTCAGGCAGGTTAAAATCCTGGAGCGGGGCGTAGATTGCGCCATCGTCTGTTTTCTTGAAAATTCCTTTCTCAAGCCATTCGATAATCCTCTTCTTTCCTTTTTCATAAATCTCAGATTCATAATATGTATTGTCAAACCTTATGCCCAGTTTTTCATAAGTATCATTAAATCCCTTATAGACCCAGTTGTTCATCTTTCTCCACAAAGCAAGTGTCTCCTTGTCGCCTTCCTCCCATTTTTTCAGCATCTCCTTTGCTTCATCTTCAAGCTCTGGCTTATCCTGTGCATTTAGGTTGAACATAACATAGAAGTTACCGACAAAATGATCAGATTTCACATCAGGCTCGCGGTCATTTCCCCATTTCTTGTAAGCGAGCATCGACTTGCAGATATGTATTCCTCTGTCATTTATGAAATTGACTCTTATTGTTTTGTGACCAGAAAACTCGAGAATATTTGAAAAGCTCATTCCAAGCAGATTATTTCTTATGTGCCCGAGATGCTGCGGCTTGTTCGTGTTCGGAGCAGAGAACTCAACTACAATCATCTTATCTTTCCCAATCAGTGATTTGCCGTAGTCGTTCTTAAGCTTGACAACATTCGGCAGGACAAGCTCAGAAAGCTTGTCCTTTTTCACAAAAAAATTGACATAGGGGCCAACAGCCCTGACTTCCTTGATAAGCTCAGATTCCTTTGCCTCATCTGCAATCTCTTCAGCAATGATTTTAGGGTCTTTTTTCGCCTCTTTTGCAAGCCCAAAGCAGGGCAGCGCAAAGTCGCCAAGCTTTTCATCAGGAGGCGTTTCCAGCATAGAATCTGAGATAGGGTACTTCTTGCTTACAAGTCTCACTATCTCTTTTTTAAACTCATCCATATACCAATTCTAGAAGCTTCTGTTTATTAACTTTTTGCTCTCTTCAAATCCTTTATCTCCTCTTCAAGGCGCCTGATATGCTTTTCCATCTTCTGCGCATACTCTTTCCATTCGTTTGCAGAAGCAGATTGTTTCATTGCGGTTTTCAAAAGAAGTTCATTCTTTCTCGCAAGGTCTTGAATCTCGCTGTCCCTTTTGTGCAGTTCCTTTTCATATATGATTTCCAGCCTGCCTTTTTTCTTTCTGAAGAACATAACTGCATGTATTCAACAGATATTTAAAAATCTTTCCAGAAATCTATTCTTTCTTGCTCTCCCATTTGCTTATGAAACTTCTCTCATCAGCTGAAAGAAGCTCGTCTTCTGTGTATATATCTTCAACTTTCTTTTTTTGAAATATACGCACAATTCTCATTCTGACCACCTCTTTCGTAATTTTTTTGATTTATATAGTAAAATATAGAAAACTTTATATAATAAGTTATTCTATATATTGTATATACGTTGGGGGTAAATTGGAGTCAAGAAAACTAATTAGTTTTGGAAGTTCTTCTTACGTTATTTCTATCCCTAAAT
>CAIMOB010000055.1 GCA_903842985.1 uncultured archaeon | reverse complement strand
TTCAATGATACACGAAGGGGCTACGCCCGGCACAATCATCCATAGCAAGAATGTGAGCGACATTTACCTGCAGATGCTTGAAGGGATGATTGAAAGGTCAGTGCCGATAGAAAGCTATCTTAAACAAGTTTTAAAAGATTAATCAACCACAAACAAGCCAGAGCTGCTGTCCACTTCAAACACGCCAAGGACAGCGCCTGCGTCAAGCCAGCCAAATGCATAGTTCAGTGCGCCGAATGCTGAAGCGTAATCGCCTTTCTTCCTAAAATGCTTTGCATCTTCATGGTAGCGCTTCGCCATCTCCAAACATTCTATTGCCTTCTCCTTTAATTTCGTCTCTTTGACTTTTACCTTGGAAAACGCTTCTTCCATTCGCTTGAACTCCTTTTCCAGTCTTGCTTCTGTTATCTCCTTCATAATACTTGGATTTAAAAGTCATTTTAAATACTTTTTGCTTTTTGAAAATGCTTAAATACAAGTTTTGAAATTGTTTGCGGGATGACAGTTGAACGATTTAATCTGGAGGAGTTTTATAGAGTATCATCAGGCAGACATACTGTTGATGTGGAATACAGAAGAGAAGTTTGTGAATTGAAACATGATCCCCAAGATGGTGTTAAAAGACCGCAAACGATAACAGAAGAATATGTAACTATTTTAGACGGCAAAGGAGAATGCTTTTGTTTCACAAAATCAGACAAACCCGGAAGCAAGAAACATGCAAAGACGCAGGTAACAAAAACAATCGACAAGAAAATCCTTGAAGAATTCAAGAAGCTTCCGGAACATGTGAGAAATATTATCGGAATCTAGACATCCAGATTGACAACTTCTTTCGCGTGCCTCATTATGAATGACCTTCTCGGCATGACTTCGTCGCCCATAAGTATCGTGAATATCTTATCAGCTGCAACAGCGTCCTCAAGCGTGACTTTCAGCAAGGTCCTTTTAGTTATGTCAACAGTTGTCTCTGCCAGCTGCTCAGGATTCATCTCCCCAAGTCCCTTGTATCTTTGCAGATCAACTTCTCCGCCAACCTGTTCAACTATCTTGTCTTTTTCCTCATCTGTGTAGGCATAATAGATGTCCTTGCTCTTCTTTATCCTGTACAAAGGCGGCAATGCAATGTAGATATGCCCCTCCTCTATCAGTTTTGTCATGTACCTGAAGAAGAATGTAAGAAGCAGTGTCCTAATGTGGCTTCCGTCGACATCTGCGTCAGTCATCAAAATGATTTTGTCGTACCTTAATTTGGCGATGTTGAATTCTTCGCTGATTCCTGTGCCAAATGCAGCAATCATTGTCAGGATTTCATTGTTTGCGAATATCTTGTTCAGCCTTGCCTTTTCAACGTTGATTATCTTTCCTCTTAATGGCAGGACTGCCTGGAACTTCCTGTCCCTTGCCTGCTTGCAGCTGCCGCCTGCAGAATCCCCCTCAACAAGGAATAATTCGCACTTCTTTGGGTCGCGCTCAGAGCAGTCTGCTAGCTTACCCGGCAGGGCGCCTGAATCCAATGCGCCTTTCCTTCTTGTCAATTCCCTTGCCCTTCTTGCTGCTTCCCTTGCTTTTGCAGCATTCACGCATTTCTCGACAATTAATTTTGCCTCCTTCGGATGCTCCTCAAGATATGTCTTGAGATATTCGTAGACAACTGAGTCGACAATTCCTTTTACATCGGAGTTGCCGAGCTTTGCCTTTGTCTGCCCCTCGAACTGCGGATTGCCCATCTTCACGGAGATGACTGCGCCAAGCCCTTCAAAAACATCGTCGCCTGTCAGCTTCAAATCATTAAGCTTTGAGGAGTAATCATTGAACGCCCTTGTCAGCGCTGTCTTGAACCCGCTAAGGTGCGTGCCTCCTTCCTTTGTGTTTATGTTGTTGACAAAAGTAAATATGTTTTCAAGATAGGATTCATTGTACTGCAGCGCAACCTCAACCTCAACCTCGTTCTTTGCCTTCTGGAAATGAAGAACAGGATGCAATGGCCTTTTGTTCTTGTTCATGTAATCTACAAAGGATATTATCCCGCCTTCGTATTCAAAGACAACTGACTTTTCTGTTCTCTCGTCTTTTAAAATTATTTTTACGCCCTTGTTAAGGAAAGCCAGCTCCCTTAATCTTGCTGCAAGCGTCTCAAAATGAAATTCAATTAGCT
>CAIMOB010000054.1 GCA_903842985.1 uncultured archaeon | reverse complement strand
GATACAGAACAGTATGGGAACTGGCATACTTTTGATAGCATAAATCCAGGACAATCTCAGGGCCGGTTGCTGTTCCTCGTCAGCCTCAGGAATGGCTTCTTTGGCAGCAACAACCTCGACGACTATGGCCGTTTCCTTGGGGTAGTTCGCAGTGGCGCCGAAGGCGCGTCGCAAAAAATATCAGCTCCAACACTTGAGCAGATTTTAAAATATTCAAAAAAGTTCGTTCCGCAGGCTGCTTTTGAAGAATTCGAGGGCGGGCTGAAAGGCATTTACAAAAGCAAATAGTATTTTCATTATCCCAGCTTTCCAAGAAGTTTTCTAAATGAAGGCTATTTGGAGTGGCAGGGCTACATGCCCTTTCATCAAGGCCAAAACTGGCCATGAAATACAGCTGCGACAGGAATGAAGCAGCAGTGATGCAGCGGTGAAAAGGCTACAGGGCGGCCGGTTACTGTTCCTCAACAACAACAGGAATGGCTTCAATGGCAACAACAACCTCAACAACAATGGCCGTTTCCTTGGAATAGCTCATTGCTTCTTGCTGGGATTTTATATGTGCTTAATATGTATAGTCGGCTTTGTTCTTATAAAAACCTTGAGCTCGCATTCAGGAAAGCAAGAAAAAGAAAATCACTCAAGCCCTGCGTGATTGAGTTTGAGAATAATCTGGAAGAAAACCTTCTGCAGTTGAGAAACGAGCTGATATTCCACACATATAGGCCAAAGCCATTGAAAACATTCATCCTGAGAGACCCAAAAACAAGGAGGATAAGCAGGGCAGACTTCCGCGACAGGGTCGTGCATCATGCGCTTTGCAATATAATTGAGCCGATTTTTGAAAAAAGCTTCATCCATGATTCTTATGCCAACAGAAAAGGCAAGGGAACATTGAAAGCAGTCCAGAGGTTCGAATTCTTTAAGCGCAAGGTGTCAAAAAACAATACGAGAAACTGCTTTGTTCTCAAGGCAGACATAATGCACTATTTCAACGAAGTAGACAGGAAAGTGCTTGTTAATATCCTTAAAAACAGAATAAACGATAAAAAAATTATCTGGCTGATAAAACTGATATTAGATAACTTTGACAAGAAAAATGGCAGAGGAATGCCCCTTGGCAACCTGACATCCCAATTTTTCGCGAACGTCTACCTGAATGAGCTTGACCAATTTGTAAAGCACGAATTGAAGGCAAGGTATTACATAAGATATGTGGATGATTTTATTATCCTGCACAATAACCGCTGTGTGCTTCAGCAGTATAAAAAAAGAATAAATAGATTTCTCATAACACTAAAATTAAAAATGCACCAAGACAAATCAAAAATTATGCTGTTGAGAAATGGAATAACGTTTCTTGGCTACAGGGTATTTCATTGCCATAAGCTGTTGAAAAAAAGAAATTTAATAAAATTCAAAAGGAATTTTGAGGAAAAATTAAAACTGTGCAAATCAGGGGAACTGGCAGCAGGCGAGGTTATTGACAGCCTTCAGGGCTGGTTTGGGTATGCCATGTGGGCAAATACATATAACCTTAGGAAAAGAGTTCTGGGTAGGTTTGCAGAAGCCTGCCAATAATTATTTCACAATCCTTCCTCTGACTGCAAAGCTCTTCCCGCAGTAAACGCATCTCTTTCTCTTGCCTTCCAAACTGCCAGAAGTGGCATATTTCATCTTATTCCCGCACTTCGGGCACCTGAGAACTAGAATCATTATTTTTCCTCTTCTTCGCCTTCTTCTTTTTCCGCAGGCGCTTCTCCGCTTTCTTCTTCAGCTGCTTCTTCTGTTTCTTCCTCTTCCTGGACTTCCTTTACTTCTATTTTTTCCTTTTTAGCTTCTTCCTGCGGAACATCAACAACTTCAAGTTCTGGCTGTTCTGCCTTTGGTTTCTGAACATCGATTATATCCAGTTTTCCGAATTTGTGAGGGGTTATCTCAGGCTCATCAACAACCTCAAGCTCGTTCAGTTTCTCATCCTTGAATGCTCCCTCAACATCCTTGAACATCTTCTTGATGTCATCATGCCCAGGCAGTTCAAAGTATTCCCTGAACTTGTTGCTCACCTTCAGCTGATAGCTTCTTCCTTTCTTTTCTTTTGTGATAAACCCAAGTTCCTCAAGCTCCTTTATGTGATCATAAGCCTTGTTCGTCCTTATCTTGATTACATCTGCCTGCAGAACAGGATGCTTCCAGGCAATAACTGCAAGCGTTTCAAGAATTGTCTTGCTTAATTCTGTCTCCGGCAGCAGTTTCTGCACAGTCGATAAGTATTTCTCTCTTACGGTCAGCTTCCAGCCGTCTGTTTCCTCTGTCAGCAGCAGGGCAGACTCGCTCTTTTCAAAATCTTCCTTCAGCTCTTTCAACGCATCTTTTATTTCAGAAATCTGGACATTGCATATTCTGGCTAACTCTTCGTAAGCCACTTTTTTGCCGGAAGCAAAAAGTATCGCCTCAACTTGTTTTTTTAGTTCGCTCATCTCCAAACTTGTACACCAAATTGTACTTATCCCCTTTTTTCTTTATATACTTTTGTTTTATCAGGCTTTCCAAAAAGTTTTTTGTATTTTCTTCAGGAAGCCCTATCTTTTTTGACAGCTCCTTTAAATTTTTGTCGCCGGTCTTCAAAACAAGCAGGACATTGTTTCTTAATATTGCTTCTGCATTTTTCGTAAGAAGAGTATTCTCTGCTCTTATGTTCTTTACAAACATGTCAAGCTTGTGAAGCTTTGCCTGAAGGTCATTCAGCATATTTGCCATTTCCCTTGACTTGAATTTAAGTTCCTCTGGCTCGATTATCTCAATTGATGAAGGCATGTAATCAAAGCAGAACTCAATTATTTTTGAAGGGTGCTTGAAAATAAGCTCGAGCTCCGCAAATATCCCAAAAAGCTTTTCCTTTGGCTCTGCGCTCGAAACAAATTCATCCACAATCTTGAAATCCTTGCTTTTCCTTATTAGTGCCAGATAATCTTTCAGTGTCTTTTCAACATGCTCTTTTGGGGATCCAAGAATCTCAATCACCGCCCTGCAGGTGATTTTATGTCCCTCTTCCAAATCATCAGCAGGTTTAGGATGCTGTTTTTTCTTTTCCTTCTTCTCCTTTTTCCCGCCAAAGAGCTTTTCAAAAACCATATGCTGGACTAGAAAACCGAGCTTTATATAGTTTTCGCTATCTTTTCCATATCAGCACAGCGCTTATAACCACCAAAATCCCGATTATAAGGTATTTTACAAGATTCTTGGCATTATTTGACTTTGAGCTGTAAAGTATTTTCGGCTCTGTCAGGTTTATTGTATAATTTTCATTAATCTCATTTACAATGTCTTTTGTTTCTTTCACATTGTTCATATTTTCTTTAACTGTATTTATTTTTTCATCAACAACTTGGATATCCTCTGTCAAATCATATTCTGTAACCAGCTCATCTTTTTTTATTTTAACTTTTAATTTATAATATCCTGGCGGCGCTTCAACAACATTTTTTAATTCAGTTATCTCTTCGCCATTTGCTTTCAAGACAAATTCCTTTGTAGTCTCTTCAGAATAATGCTTGCTTCCCTTGTAAACATATGACCTTAAAATCAGTGAATGCTGTTTTGAATCGCCGATTATTTTTACATTTACTGCAAATTCCTCTCCGCTGACAATCTCTTCAGGATATGAGATTATCTCATAATCAAATTTACTAACTGCTGGTGCAGCAGCGCTTGTCTGAGTTTTAGTTTCCTGGGTTTGTGTCTGGCTCGATTCCGGCGCCTGTTTTTTCTCTCCCTTAACCACAACCATTTTTTCTGCGTAGTTATTCGAGAGATTTGTATCAGAGCAGTTCGCAGAAACATCTGATTTTATTAGCAGTGTTTTGTCGCTTTCATCTATATTTGCAGTGTATGATTTTTCTTCAGTGTTTGTGGTGTTTCTCTTTGCCTTCACAATGCCACCGAACAAGTCCTCAATCCAGTATTCAATCGAAAATGAATAAGAAGCATTGTTTAGGATATGCCTAAATTTTATTGCTTCATCGCTGTAAATTATTTTTTCTGTAAAAATCTCAAGTGAAACATCACAGTTGCTAGTTTTGTTTGTTGTATTTGATGTCTGGTTTGTTCCATTTATCATTGTTGAATTGGTCTGGTTTATTGTAATATTCGCAGTTTCATTAAATGATATGTTAACCAAACCAGCAGAAATATTTGCAATTGAATTCAGGAATCCAGGAGTTCCTCCCATTGCAATGCTTTCAAGCCAGCTTCCATTGAAAAATTCCAGCGAACGGTTGTTCCCATTTGCTGACGAACCATTATAACGGATAGAATCAATTGTTATACCCCTTTTCTTGATTGTTACGCTGTCTCCACTGTTTCCTAGCCCATTTCCGATTGAATTGTCGTCAACGCACAACGCATCTGAAAAATTAGTTTTTGAATCCTTGTCAATTATCAAGATATAACCGGCCCTTTTCAATGAGCAATTTGCATTGCAACACATAATTTCATCTGTGTAGGCGCTGTCTGAGATTGTTGCGTTTGTAAAATCAAAGCTTTCGTTTGCATAAAGCTCAACCCATTCAAAGTAATTGTCATCAAGCACCGGATTGTACATTATTTCATTTATTCTCAAGGCGCCTGCAGCAGGCAAAAGTGCCAGAGCTAGCAGCAATAATATCTTTTTCATTTTACCTCAAGCCGCAGAACCAGCATAATCTATTATACAATTGAGGTATATAAACTCGCGTTGTAGCGATCGCTACAACACATATCTGCAACTATATATCTAAAATGGCTTCAATGGGAAAATGGTCTGAAATTATAGGAGACACAATATTTTTTACCTTGAATTGGCTTTTTTGCTTTGGCAGTATGTAATTTACCCGGTCATCATATCTTACAATACGATTAAATTTGATTTTTCGATAAATATCAAGCAGCCGTTCGTCTGAATTCTTGTCAGGCTTGTAGCAAAAGAGGCCTGGATTAAAGCGTTTAAAATCGCTTTTCCTTATGTTCAAATCGCCAGCTAAAATCAGATTTTTATCCTTGCAGTTTCTTTTTATCTCGTTGAACTGCTGCGCTGCCATTTTTTCCTCTAACTCAAGCACAGGAGCATACAAATGTGTGTTTATGAAAGCAAGTTTTTTTTGGCCAATGTCAAAAATTATTTTTTGATACCCTTTTTTTGCAAATGATTCAACTAAACTATGCTTCTTTGTTTTTTTAAAAAAATAAAAATCAACTGAGTTAGGCTTTAATTTTGACAGCGTAACAAGCCCTGTTTTATTGAAAAAGCCCTTGTTTAATGATACTGCAAAATAGTCGCTGAATCCTTTTTTCAGCAGAGAAACATACTTGTTAAGCCAGACCTCCTGCAGTGCGATGATATCTGGGTTTGTCTTCCTGATAAGCCCAATGAGTTTTTTCAGCCTTTTCCTGTTTTCGACTGAGAACGGCGGGGGCAGAAGCCAGCAGTTGGAACTCAGGATTTTTATTTTCATGTTGCTATGACCAAACTCCAGGAATAAGATGGCTGCACTTAGGGCATTTGCCTCTTCTGATATTATTGATTATAATTCCAAACCCAGACCTTGCAACCAAAAGCTTTTTGCATTTTGGGCAGTATGTGTTTTCGCATTTTTCAGTAATAATATTTCCAATGTAAACAAAATCCAAGTATTTGTCAGCTATTTTCTTTGCCTTTTCCAGTGTTTCAAGAGGAGTTACAGGCAAATTACCAAGCTGATAGGACGGGAAGAATCTTGAGAAATGCAGCGGGGTTTCCCTGCCCAAATTCTCTCTCAGCCAGGCGCACATTTCTTCAATCTTTTCAAAATTATCATTAAGCGTCGGAATCACCAGGTTTGTGACCTCAGCCCACACTCCAGCTTCCTTGTAAATCTTCAGGCTGTTCAGCACAGGCTTTAAAGTTGCAAGGCAAATCTTCTTGTAAAAGTCCTCTGTAAATCCCTTCAAATCAACATTTGCAGCGTCTATAAAATTAACAATCTCTCTCAGCGGCTTTTCCTGCGTATAGCCATTTGTCACAAGTATGTTCTTCAGCTCTTTTTTATGCGCAAGCCTTGAAACAGCCTCAACGTACTCAAAAAATACTGTCGGTTCGTTGTATGTGTAGGCAATTGAACTGCATTTCCTCCTGATAGCCTCTTCAGCAACATTTTTTGCGCTTACTTTCTCAACCTCAAAATAAGCAGACCTTGCCATCTCATAATTCTGGCAGAACTTGCAGCTAAGATTGCAGCCGACTGTGCCGAATGAGAGCACATTTGTGCCGGGCATAAAATGAAACAGCGGCTTTTTTTCAACAGGGTCAACAGCCAATGACAGCGGCTGTTCATAGGCAAGGCTGTAAAGCTTTCCTCCGATGTTTTTCCTCACTGCGCAGAACCCAGTTTTATCAGGCAGAATCAAGCATTCCTTTGGGCATAACACGCACTGAACTTTCTCCTTGTCCAGGCTTTTCCAGAACTTTGCAACCTTCATTTGAGCATATATTCACTAACTACTATTTTTAGATTTGTTGTTATTTCACAATACTAATAAAAATTTTAATACTCGCTACAAATATTGTTATTTAAAGGGGGTATAAATGGGAGTATTCAGTTTCCTAAAGAAAAAAGAGGCAAAAACAGCAGTACCTATTCCTGAGGTTCCTGAATTAGCATTCCCAGAGATACCTATGCATTCTGAGCCAGAGTCAATCGAATCTGCTCCAGAAACAATTCCAGAAATTTCTGAAGAGATTTCAGTGTCAGAACTCTCTGAAATACCCGAAGCTCCAGGCATAATACCTGATATTGAGGAGTTGGGCGCTGAAGAACACATGGCAGAGACGCCTGAATTAAGATTTTCTGCGCGAAGAACCACAAAACCGCTTTTCATAAATGTTGATAATTATAGGGAATTGATGGAGCAGCTAAGCAACGCGAAATCAGTTCTTGCAGAGCATGCAGGTTTTTCATCGAAGCTTGGCGACATCAAGGTTTCAAAGGATGAATCGTATGAAAAATTCAGAGGAAATTTGGAAGCAATCGAAAGAAAGCTTCTATATATAGATAAAATAATTTTTGAAGGAGGTTAAAAATGGGAGCGCCTGTTTTCATAAAAATAGACGAATACAAGGATACACTGGACATCATAGCTTTGCTTAAGAACAAGCTTAATGAAGGAAAAGAAATAATTGAAAGGATCAACAAAATGAAGGAAGAAGAGGACAATGAGCTTGCGACATGGTCTGCCGAACTCGACGAGATAGCAAGCAAGATAGATTCAATCGACAAATCACTGCTGAAGGTATGATATGACTGAAAATTTTTATGTAAATCTTGAAAATCCTGTTGAGCTAAGAAGAAAACTGCTGGAAGCTTCAAAAAATGTTGTCCTGGCTCTTCAAAAATTTGAAAGATTCAAGATAGAAAGGACGAAAAAGCTTGGTGATTATGAAAGGCTGAGAATAAACATTAAGGAAATAAACGAATTGATTGGGAGGCTTAAGAAGGAGCTTCCTGCAATAAAGCTTCCAAAAAGAGAAGAGCCAAGAAGGATTATTGTAAAAGCAGCGCAAAAATCAAAACCTATTGTTATGGTGAGCAGGGCAAGCGCAGCTGACAAGCTTGAAAGAGAGCTTTCTGAAATTGAGTCAAAACTGAAGGCGTTGCAGTAAGGTTTAAATATGCTCTGAATTCTTTATTTATTCACACAAACAAATTGCGGGCAGCGCAAATCTGCGGATTTGCTGGTCCGCAATAAATTGCGGGGGTGCCGGAGTGGCCAAACGGGATAGACTCAAGGCACGTTGGAGCGGAGTGCTCGCATGAGTGCGATGATGAACAGTGTAAGTCATCTATTGGCTTAGTGCCTACGCAGGTTCGAATCCTGCTCCCCGCATCATATTTCTTTAAAACAGCAACCTTTATATATGAGAAGCCTTCATTTCCAGTTTAAATGGCATTTAAAAAGCCATAGGGGGATATACAATGGAATCAAGACCTTTGGATGCATTAAACAAGTCAAGGGGAAAAAGAGTAATAGTTGAGCTAAAGAACAACAAGCAGTACATTGGCACTTTGCAGGCATTTGATATACACATAAATGTTGTGCTTGATGATGCAGAGGAAAGGGCAAATGGAGAGCTCATAAGGAAGATAGGTACGGTTTTTGTAAGAGGAGACACAATAACAGTGATATTCGCAGCATAAAATGACAAAAGGAACACCATCAAAAGGTAAGATGTCTTCAGGGAAGACACATATCTACTGCAGAAGATGCGGAAGAAGATCTTACCACGTTTCCAGAAATATATGCGCAAGCTGCGGTTTTGGAAAGACAGCAAAACTAAGAACATACAGCTGGCAGAAAAAGAGAAAATAAAATGGCAATCTCGCAAGGAAGGGCAAAAAGAAGCAATACAGGGAAAAGATTCAAGTTTTTCAGATCTAAAAAACTTAACGAGCTTGGAAGAAAGCCTTCTTTGACAATTGTGAATGAAAAACAGATTCAGACAATAAGGACAAGGGGCGGAAACAGAAAATACAGGCTTCTAATGGCAGATACAGCAAATGTCTATGACAAGAAAACAAAGAAATTTTACAAGGCAAAGATAAAGCATGTTGCTGAGAACCCTGCAAACAGGCACTATGTCAGGCGAAACATAATGACAAAAGGCGCGATAATTGAAACAGAAAAAGGCAAGGCAGTTGTCACGTCAAGGCCAGGGCAGGACGGAACTGTGAATGCAGTGCTTATTCCAGAGAAATAAACTGAATTAAAGTTCAAATTCTCCAATAAAACCGATTATTAATTTGTACTTCTCAAGAAACGTGAATCCCTTGTCACTAAGCGTTACATATTTTTTGCCATGCTCGTCGACAATTTCTCGGATAAATTCCTTTGAAATCAGTTCTTTGTAATATTCAGAAAAGCTGTTTGAAGACAGGCCAGAACGCCTCAGCAGAGGGGTAGGCTTGATAGAGTTATGGTGTTCGCTGATGTCCTTAAGTATGTCAAATATGACTTCTAGTCGTTCCCTCTTTTTAGTCATTTTATCCACTTTAAAATCTTATGATAAATCACAGCAAACACTGCCAGTGAAACAGCTTCGAAGAAAATATCAAGACCAGAAGAGAATGGCTTCCTTCTGTCAATAACAAGAAGATTTATCAGCCAGAGCCCAGCAACCAGGAGATACAGCAATTTTGTTTTTGATAATTTTTTTCTTCCCATGTGCATAACAAAGCTCAACACAACTGCAATAACTAGAAGAATGCACTGAAGATAGATAATCATCATATGAGACCGGGTAATAAATGATATTACTGACAGCAAAACCGCAATGGAGTGCCCGAAAATAAGCATATTCCTGTTGTTGAACTTCTTCCAAACCAGGCTGAATATCAGATAAAATATCCCCATTGTGCTGAAATACCCCAAAAGAAATATGAAAAATGGTGAGAAAATTTCCCTTGAAGGGATCAAATCAAATACAATTGTCGAAAAGAAAACAAGGCTGAAAACAAATCTCAGCACATAAGACAGCCCAAAGAACAGAAATGCATCACGAAAGTACCCAATTCCCTTGTATCTGGTAAGGTCATAGCTTTCCTTGGTTTTAAAATAAATCAAAAAGCAAAAAATCACAGTTACAAGCGTGAAAATTGGCTCTATGATTAAAATGTGCAGGTCAAAAAAATGTGGCGGCATTGTCATTTCCTCAAATCAAATTTAATTTGGCAATATTTATATACAATGTGGACTTTAAATACATTTTATTTATAAATACTAGTTAAAATATAATAATCTTATGGCCAAAAATACGCAATCTGATGATGTAATATTGCGCCTTGAGAATGTCTGGAAAAAGTATGACATGGGCGAGGCAGAACCGCTTATTGTATTAAAAGAAATAACGCTTAAGATAAAGCGCGGCGAATTTGTCACAATCACAGGGCCCTCAGGCTCTGGAAAATCAACAATGGTTAACATTGTTGGCGCGCTTGACATTTCTTCATGGGGCTCGGTTTATCTGAAAGACATAAACATAGCAGAGATGTCAGAATCCTCGCTCGCTTATCTCAGGGGAAAGACAATTGGCTTCATTTTTCAGCAGTTCAACCTGCTTCCGACACTAAGTGCGCTTGAAAATGTGATGCTTCCGATGCAAATAGTTGATGAAAGTGATTCCAAGGCAAAGGAAAGGGCAACGCAGCTGCTTGAATCGCTGGGTCTGAAAGACAGGCTTCACCACAAGCCAAACCAGCTGAGCGGCGGCCAGCAGCAGAGGGTTGCAATAGCAAGGGCATTGTCAAATGACCCTGAAATCATAATTGCAGATGAGCCGACAGGCAACCTTGACAGCAAAACAGGGAAATTCGTGATGGATTTCCTGTCCAGGCTTAATGACGATGGAAAAACGATAATTTTAATAACTCACGATATTGAATTAGTAAAATACGCAAAGAGAATAATTCATTTGAGGGATGGAATGATAGAAAAAGAAAGAATAAACAAAAATGAGGCAAAATAAATGAAATTTTCAAAATCTCTGTTTATTATTTTAGGATTTGTTTTAATCACAATTGCGAGCGTGCGCGCTCCAACGGCATCAACAACCTCAACAACCAGCAGCGGAGACAAGTATTACACAGGTTGCTACCTTATGAATGTTTCACTGGTCAGCCAGGACCCGTATCCTGCAACGCCAGACAGCTATGTTACTGTTGTTTTTCAGGTCAGCGGTATCCAGAATCCTGACTGTGGCGGCGCAAAATTCGAATTTGTTCCAACCTATCCATTTTCGCTTGATACAAACGACGCAGTGAGAACTTTGAATGCAACAACCTACGCCTATGGCTACAACGGCGTGTGGGTTTTGCCTTATAAATTAAGAGTGGACAAGGATGCGCTTGATGAGGAATCTGAAATTGAGATACATTATGTTCCGGGCAACAAGGCGTTGGATACTCCAATAATAAAAAAGTTCAAGATAAAAGTCCAAGACGCAAGAACAAGTTTTGATGCGGTCATTCAGGAATCGACAGGCTCGCAAGTTTCCATAGCAATAGCAAATACAGGAAAATATGCTGCAAATTCTGTTGTAGTCAGGATTCCCGAGCAGGAATATTTCAGCGTGGTTGGAACTGACGGGCAGATGGTTGGAAACATCGACAGCGGAGATTATTCAATGGTAAGTTTTGAAGTTTCATCTAAAAGAGCAGGCATGTCCGCTCAAAACATGACCCTTCCTAAAAATATGCCTTCTCAAAATACTGCTCCCAAAAACATAACTCGCCTTAGAAATATGACCCGTACTCAAAATACTGCTCCCAAGGAATTGAAATTTGACATTTACTACACAGATAACATTGGGGAAAGAAGGGTAGTTAACATGGCGCTTCCATTTAATTATGGCAATGCCACAAATAATTTTTCAGGAATCAGAACTTCAGGAATCAGAGCAACCACAACAAAAACAAGCAGCAGCCTCTTGCCTTCAAGCAATCCCTGGGTCATTGTGGTGCTTATTTTAATAATGGCATTCATTGCTTACAGGGTTTACAACATTAAAAGGGAAGGGAAGAAAGGCACAATCTCTCATGAAATCCCTGATTGGGTTAAAAACTCCGAAAAGAAGGGAAAAAATAAGTAATCCCGATGCGACTTAAAAAATCCTTCCAGCTTGCCCTTAATATACTTGTTCACAGCAAATTAAGGAGCTGGCTGACGATTATCGGCATTGTAATTGGAATTGCTGCAGTTGTATCAATTGTTTCTATAAGCCAGGGCGCGCAGCAGACCCTTGAAAGCAGTTTTAGCAATCTTGGGGCAGACATAATAACAGTGAGCCCGGGCTATTCAAGGGCAAGAGGATTTGGATTTGGCGGAGAAAGAGAGGGAGGAGGTCCTCCGGGCTCTTCATCATCTCTTAGCGGAAAAAACCTTACAGCAAAGGATGTCATGGCGCTTAAGAGCGTCCAGAATGTCAAATATGTAATGGGCACTGTTTCAGGAAGAGTTGATGTCAGCTATTTAGGCAAGACAGCTTCGCTTTCTGTGACAGGCGTTGATAGTTCTATATGGTCAGACATTACCACTGAAAAAATAAGTTCAGGAAGGTTTTTAATAGGAAGCGACTCCTATTCTGTTGTTATAGGAAATCGTGTTGCAACCTCTGTTTTTGAAAAAGCCATACCTCTCAACAGCAAGATAACAATCGAAGGCAAATCATTCAAGGTGGTTGGAATTTTGCAGGAGGGTTCATCAATTTTTATGCCTGAAGAAAGTGCAAGGCAAGTCCTGACAGACGTAGGCAGTGAAGAATTCGGATCAATATCTGTGAAAATTGCAGATGTGAACTTTGCGAACCAGACTTTGAATGACATAACAAAAAAGCTTATGCTCTCAAGAGGGATATTAAATGACAAAGGCAGAGATTTCTCTGTTTCTTCGCCTACTTCAATGCAGGCGACAATACAATCCACATTAAATACAATGACAATATTTCTTGGCGCAATCGCAGCAATATCTTTAATAGTTGGTGCAATTGGAATAGCAAACTCGATGTTCACATCTGTTCTTGAAAAAACAAGGGACATTGGCATACTGAAAGCGATAGGGTCAAAGAATAGGGATATTTTGATGATATTCTTGTTTAATTCAGGCATGATAGGATTCATCGGCGGGCTTGGCGGAGTTATACTTGGCGGCGTTGCCGCAAGTTTAATAAGTTCTATGAGCGGGATAACAACATCCACAGGAGGAGGCCCAGGAGGCTTCCTAAGCAGGCTTGGTTCAACTGCACTACTAACTCCACAATTAATCATTGGCGCATTGTTTTTTGCAGTGTTGATTGGAGTGATTGCCGGAGTAGTGCCAGCATACAGGGCGTCAAAGCTGAAACCAGTTGATGCGCTCAGATATGAATAATTCTTTTTTGTCAAATATTTAAAAATAGGCTTTTAAGAAGTTAATATTTGCTCAGCCATCCGGCAATAAGACCTGCTCTCCAAGAGATTGCTGAGACTAATGCAAAAAAAGCTTCTCCAATAGGCATTCTTAAAAATTGAATTAGTTTCCAAAAAAGGAAGGTTGTCCCTTTTTTCAAAAAGATACTTTCAGTCACATATTCTTTTTGCAAATCTATCTTGTTCCTAAACTTTTTATAAATCCTTACTATCCAAATCGCCCTCTCAAAATTGATCTTAACTGTACCTAAGAAAGAATTTTTATGGTAGTGTCCGACTCTCACATTCGGGAGGAATCTTACTTTAGCAATCTGTTTTAGGCGCAGATAAAAATCAAAATCGTCACAGTTTATAATTTTAGGGTCAAACATTAATTGCTTCAAAACAGAAGATTTTATTGCAAAATTTTTAGTATCAACTGTGTTTACATATTTTCCTGAGACATTTCTTTTTATAAAACGCCAATCTGCTTTCTGAGTATTTTTTGTCCAATAATTTTTTACCAAATCCTCTTCAAAACCCATAACTGCCGTCTCATTTTCATATACAATTGGCCTGATGATTTTTTCAATCCAATTCTTTGAAACAACGCAGTCGCTATCAGTCATGACAACAATCTTCCCCACAGAAGATTTTATCCCGGCATTTCTGGCAGCGCTTCTCCCTATTTTTTCTTCAAATATATATTTGACTTTTGGATTCAACTTATGAAATTTTTTTATTATCTCTTCTGTTTCATCTGTTGAATTGTTGTCAACTACAATAACTTCATAGTTCTTGTAAGACTGATTCAGGACAGAAGCTATGCACTGTTTCAGAGTTTTTTCTCCGTTATATACAGGTATCATCACTGAAACTTTAGGATTTTCCATTTTTAATCTGCTCCTTGATTTTCCTGATAAATTCTTTGGTATCAAACTCCCTTGCCCTCTTGATGCACGCTTCCTTATATTTTTCAGGATTTTTACCAATCTCTTTGATAGCTTTAACAATCTTGTCGGAGTTAATGTTGTCAATCAGCTTTCCTGTCACGCCGTCTATCACGCTTTCCTTGTATCCGCCTTCATTCGGCGCAATCACAGGCTTTCCAGAAGCCATGGCTTCAATAGGCGTCATTCCAAAATCCTCATTCCTTGAAGTTGTTATGAATCCCTTGCAGTTGTTGTACAGCTCAACAAGCTCGTCATTGCTAACCCACGCCTTCATCTCAACATTTGCAGGCATTATTTTTTCAATGAACTTTTTGTAGTTCTCGAACTGCTCCACACCCTTTTCATAGCTTCCAACAATAACTAGCTTTTCTTTTGGAAGCCTGCTAAAAGCATTCAGTTGCAATTCTATTCTCTTGTTCTTCGTAACCCTATTTACAGAAAGCCAATAGTCCTTGTGCTTTTTGTATTTGTGTCTTGTTGTTTCAGTCGGAGGGGTTATTACAACAGAATCACGGTTGTAATACTTTCTTACTCTGCCCTGCACATTTTTCGAATCGCTGACAAGCATCTGCGCATGCTTAATATATTTCAGATTTAACATCCTGTTGAACCAAACCCAAACATCAAAAATTGGCCGCTTCCAAGCGGGTACAACTTCTTTTCTGACATAATCATTGAATTCCCACAGTTCGTTAAGCGGCGAATAGATATACCAAAGGTTTGGCTTGTTGTTTACGACTGCTGACATCGCCCAGTCGCCCGAAATAATGTAAAAATCATATTTTTTTCCGAGATTCAGACTTCTGAATTTCCAGAAAGCTAACTGCTGCCTGAAAGGCGCGTTTATCGGAATTTTTCCCAAAGAAATAATTTTTATATTGCCAAAACCCATTTTTCTTATTTTTTTCATATCAACATTTGTTGTGTAAAGGTCCGCTTTCAGCTCCCTTGCGAGCGTAAGCGTGACTATTTCTGCTCCCCCAATGTTGTCCAAGAAGTTATTAAAGACTGCTATTTTCATTTTATTTTATATACCCTCACATCCCCGTTGTCATAAATCTTTTTAAAATTATCCTCATACATCTGTGAATTCTCAATTGGCTGCTGGGGGGAGTTCAACATCAGGATGTAGTTTTCTCTCATTCTTTTTGTGTCTGCAAAATAAGTTGTATTAAGCTTGGCAAATACAACTGAGGCGTTTTCACTGCTGTTCCTGTAAAAAATAGGCATCACATAAACAGAATTATCTTCAAAACCTGTGACATTGTAATATCCCTTTTGTATGACCAGGCTGAGGAAACGCTCGTCACTTAGGAGCCTTCCGTCCAGATTCGCCGCTGCCCAGTTCGCAGCAGCAATTTCCCCATTTGAATTTGTTAAAAACTCGATTGTTTGAGAAGCTGCAAAAAATCCAGTGAAAACCAGGAATATTATTGAAAGCACTGCAAACATATTAAACGATTTTTTCGGAATTTTCACAGACAGCAGCGCAAAAAATACAAGATAAGAGAAAGCCCTTCCAACATAGTTTACTGCTAAGAACGAAAGACCAACCAACACAACAGGAATAATTGAATAGGCAATGTCCCAGTCATCTTTTGTGTTTTTTCCTATTAAAAAATAGATTACAAAATTAAGTCCCAGAAACAGAAGATAAATGCCCTGCCAAGTTAGTGGCGTAAGACCGAGAAGCATTATTGCTGGCTTGTAAGGCCTTACAGGTTCAGGTATTGTTGTCTCTGCTGTCGTATCGAGCTGCGCTACATTTTGAACAGTTGCATGAATATTGTGTGATGTGTAACCCACAATACTTTTGCCTGCAAATAAGAATATAAACGAAAAAAGCAGCAGGATTATTGCAATATATGAAATGAATTTTTTCTGCCTGATTAAATCGAAAAAAGATTTTGAAAAATTTTTAAGCTTCAGATTTTTAAGAGCCAGTGCAATTACAAAACCGATAGATGCTATCATCATAACAAGAGAAGCAGTATAATTAGTTACCATCATTGAAAAAGCAAATATGAATGTGAACCATAAGAATCCCTTTTCTTCTGTCTTGAACATTATAAAAAGCGAAATTAATGCCATAAAATAAATAGTATAAAAATAAGGGGACAGGGAAGAATGCCATATTTCAATAGGGCCGAGCGCCATTACTGCAGCGCAAAATAATGCTAGTTTGGAATCCTTTGTGAACTGCTTTGCAGCAATGTAAGCAAAGCTTGACAAAATCAGAACTGCAAGGACAAGTTCAAGTGACTTGCTGTTGAATGAAAGCAGCTTGAAAATAATTGATGCTGCATAGCTGCCGATGAAACTTGCATGGTCCTGTACAATTCCCGTATAAAAGTTAAGGTTTGGCACAGAAGCAACAGCACTTCCTGTCTGGGCTATGGCGTTTTCAAGAATAATATTTACGTGGGTTATTATTCCGTCGCCCCAGGCATTTGCCTGCGAATAAAAAAAATACCTCCAGCCTGCGCCGGCAAGCGAAAAAACAAGAATCAAGATAAAATGCAGGTTTATTTTTTCTGTTGAAAATCCGCTGTTTTTTTTAATGTAGACAATACCAGCAAGCAGCAGGTTAAGTAAAATCATCACAGTGATTATATAAAATGGAAAAAGTTTTCCAACCCAGGCTAGAATCGTACCGATAATTATTGCAGTCAAGAATGAAAGAACAATTGAATATGCTGTCCTTTCGATAAAATCAAGCTTCCTGAACAGAACAAAGCTCAGCAGCACTCCAGGCAAAAAAAACAGTATCGTCCCAAAAATTTTTAGCAGAATCTCAGCAATCATCGTATTCCCTCTTCTCAACCAGCAGCGCGCTTAGGAAGAATGCCGAAAACATCGTCTGAATTCCTATAACTGCCAGCGTCAGTATTAAAATCATGTCGTTTGTTTTAAGAATCCCAGGATATCCTTTGCTAACCCAGTCAAACAGGATACCAAACCCAAGGATAAAGCTGACCAACAGTAACAGCATTCCAACAATTATCCCAGATTCGAATGTTACATATTTTGCGATAAAGTCAACAACCCTGTCTTTCTTCTCGAATCCAATTGAAACAGCATATGTTTTTGCATAAACACCTGATGTGATTATCTGGTAACCGAGGATTGTTAAGAAGCTTCCTACAATCATCGGATGCGTGTATAGTACAAGCCCATCAATGTTTATTGGACCTATGAGAAACATGGCCATTACTATCAAGCCGAGAATCAGGAATAATAAACCTGGGATCATAAAAAGATAATCTGGGGCATATAAAAGCATGAATCTCAGATGCCTCCAGCCGTCTGAGAAAGTGCTGAGTTTCGACTCGCCGACTCTTTTATGATAGCTGATTGGAAGTTCCTTTATCCATAACTTATTTTTTATGGCCTTTACGACCATTTCAGAAGCAAATTCCATGCCTGTTGTTTTCAGATCGAGATTGCCAAGCGCCTTTTTTGACAAAGCCCTCATACCGCAGTGGGCATCATTAACAGGCGCCTTGAAAAAAAGCCGGAGCATTCCTGAGAGAATCGGGTTTCCAACATGCCTATGCAGCCAGGGCATAGCATCCTTGTCAATATTTTTGCCGAACCTGTCGCCTATGACAAAATCATAGCCCTTCCTTAAATAGTGAAGAAAATTAGGAATCTCGTTAAAATCATATGTGCCGTCTGCATCTGCGCAGAAGATATATTTGCCTTTTGCGGCCTTAAATCCTTCCAAATATGCAATGCCATATCCTTTTTTGTCATGCTTTACTACCCTCGCGCCAAGCTTTGTGGCAATTATTGGGGACTTGTCAGAAGATGAGTCAGAAACAATGATTTCACCTTTTATGCTGTTTTCTTCAAAAACTTTCTTTATGGAATTAATGCAGAACCCTATTGCTTTTTCCTCATTCCTGCAAGGAAGAACTACGCTAAGCTCAACTCTTTCTTTCATTTATAAATACCCCCAGAAGCGGTGAAAACAACCACTTTTATAAATATTACCCTTAATATTTAAATATACTTTTATATTATCTTGCCTGTGCAGGAATATTGATTGAATAAAGGTAATCTGTATTTTGGTATTCAAGTTTCAGGAAATCGCATCCAATTGTCTTTTTTGAAAAAACATAATCTGGATTGTATTTATTCAATATATCCCTTTTTTGCATGCAGGTGCTGTTTGAAAAGAAAAAAAGGCTGTCCTTAGTCTCTTCTGCCATGCCGTGCACAAGTCTTACCCTTGCAGACGGGTAGTTGCCTGTCCAGGGGATTACATTGCCTATTTCAGGCGTTGTAAATATTTTCTTATCTTTGGTTTGGCTGTCTTTCAGCCAAAGAAGCGCAGCATAATCATTTTCATCAATGTATCTGTGCCATTTTGCCCTTATGTCCTTTGGGTCTGAAAGATTAGGGCTGTAATAATGACTGAATTGGAACATTGCCAGAAGAATCAGTATTACTGCAACAATAAATATTTTTAGATATTTTTGTTTTAATGATGTTGCAAGCGAGTAGAATCCTATCGCAGACAAAACAACCGAAGAAAGCATAAGGAGATAGAAAATTCTTGCGTACTCTATGTAAATTGTGTATGGCAGAAGATGGGAAACAAGGTAATAAATAAACATGACTGCCCAAAATATAGCATAAATCCTCAACTTCCTTGAGCTTGCTGCAATCCAGAGGCCAAGAACTGCCAGCAACGAAGGAATTATTCCATAAACTGTCAGGTAGTTGTATGTGTATGACACGCCCATTGGAAACTGGTAGCCAAGAATCTTTACAATCGTTTCTGCAACTCCAGTATTCCACATTAATTTTGAGAATATCAGCCCTGTTAGAATCAATGCAATTAATGAAGCAGACAGCCAGGTGTAATGTTTTTTGAGATAATTTGGATTAAGAATAAGAAAAACAGCGCCGACTGCACCCATCATTATCGCTGTGCTCGCGTGAAATAGTATCGTAATAATCAGAATAGCAAGCGACGAAAGCAGGTAATTGTTCTTTTCGTTGCTGATTCCTTCAGAAAACAGGAACAAAAAGAGAAAAACAAGCGGGAAAGACATTGAAAAAGGGGTAAACAGCCACGTGCCGAGAATATTGGCATTGCTTTTCAGCGAAAGAAGAAATAATATTGGGAGCATCGAAAGCCAGAATTTTCTTGTTATGGCATAAACACTAGTGAACAGAACAAATGCAGTGAAAATGATAAAAATTACAGGCAGAAATTTGTAGTTTGTAATCATGTCCTCATTTGTCAGAAGAAAAACCTCTGCAATTAAGATATGGGTTCCTGACTCAAGATTATACTCTGCATAATTGCCATATGGACTGTTGAACAAATGACCTGTGCTGATTATTTTGTCTGCATAAGAAAGATGGGTCCATTCATCAACCTGATTCGGATAAGGATAGTCTGCTCTTGGATAATAAATTACTGCTGAAGACAGCAGAAGTGCAGCCAGCAGAATAATTAATTTATTTCTGCTGATTTCAATTTTCGGAAATAGCTCAATTTTTCTGAAACAAACAACAAGAGACAGCATGATGGTTAAAAGCAGGTAAAAAATCCAGACACTTAATGTTGAGATTTCAATAAAATTAAGCAGAAAGCCTGAGAGGATAGAGATTACAACTGCAAAACCAATCGATACTGCAATTGTTTTCAGCAGTTCTGTTGTTACAAAAATTCTTGCAAGAAGATATGCTGGAACCAGCATTATTAAAAGAGATATTTGAAGCAAAATCATGTTATAGATAATACTGGATAGATTTATATAATTTCCTGTATTCCTGGCTTCGGAAAATGAACACTCTTGAAATCTATAAAAAACTGAATAATAGATACGGCAACTTGAATTGGTGGCCGACAATTTCCAAGAATAAGCAGTTTGAAGTAATTATTGGCGCAATTCTGACCCAGAACACATCCTGGAAGAACGTTGAGAAGGCGATTTCAAATCTACACAGGGAAAACCTGATTGACGCAAAGAAAATCGCAAAAATTCCTCAAAAAAGGCTTGCAAGACTGATAAAGCCAGCTGGCTACTACAATCAAAAAGCAGAAAAACTGAAGATTTTTGCAAACTACTTGCTAAAAAATCCAAATTTCCTGAAAAAAGAAATACATCAACTGAGAAAAGAGCTGCTTTCAATCAAAGGCATAGGACCTGAAACAGCTGATTCAATAATTCTTTATGCATTGAACAGGCCAATTTTTGTTATAGACGCATACACAAGAAGGATATTTTCAAGGCTTGGCATCTGTAAGGAAGATGCAACCTATGAAGAGATCCAGCAGATGTTTCACAAAAACCTGAAAAAAAATACAAAATTATTCAATAATTACCATGCTGTTCTTGTCGAGCACGCTAAAAATAACTGCAGGAAAAAGCCCAAGTGTGACGATTGCATTCTTTCTGGAATCTGCTCATTAAGCTAAAAATAATCTGGATCATCAGAGCGTATTGTGATTTCTTTCGGCGTTCTTGATTGTGGTGCGTGCCTGAATTCATTTTTGGGCTTGTTCATGTCTTCGATTTCGTTCAATTCAAGCGCCTTCTTCAGGTTTATGTTTCCACACCTCAGGCAGCTGAAGTAAATTCCGAATTTGCCGCTCTTCATCTCAATATAGCTCCCGCAGGCGCATTTCATATCATTCAGGATGGATCCTCTGTGGCGTCCGCATACAGGCACTTTCTGGCTGTTGATTGTTGTTGCCTGCTCGCTGCAGAAAGGGCACTTATCTACCTTGCTCTGCCCGTATTTCTTTGGAATGTACATTTCCTTTGAAATCTTGCAAATCTTTTTTAAATCTTTCTCAAAATAAGGCACATTCGCAACTTCAGAAAGAATCCAGAGTGTAGGAACTGTCCGTTGGAAAAGATTTGCTAGCCAACCTTCCACTTCTCATAATGCGTCAGCGCCTTTTCAACATCGCTTGCAGAGAAATCTATCCATTTCTTGTCTGAGAAGTAAATCTTTGCCTTTGTCGAGTCCCACAGCAGGAATCCCGAAAGATGCTTCTGCCCGTCTATGACAATCATCAGTTCAGGCGGCAGGAAATATGAGCTGTAAAGATTCTCCTTTATCATCTCCCTGCTTATATTGTCAGGATCCAATTTTCCGCTCTTTATCTTCCTTCCAATAAGCCTGCAGGCATCGATTATCTCTTCCTGCCCATCATAGTTTATGCAGAAGTTCAGGAAAAAATTGTCATGATCCCTTGTTTCCTCTGTCAGCTTCTTTATGCTGTCAACAAGCTTGCTCGGCAGATTATACCATTTGCCCAGAAATGAAATCTTTATCTTGCTATCAAAAATCTTTTTCTCTTTCGCAAAGTCATTGAAGAAATTTGTCAGCGTGTCAATGATGACAGAAAAATTTACATTTTCCTTTTCCTCTGAAGAAAGTAGGTACACTGTCAGTACAGGCACACCATAATTTACCTGCACATCAACCACATCCTTTATTTTCATGAATTTGTTTTTGAAAAACTCATCTATGGGCACCTTTATATTTGTGGTTGTATACTCTGTATAAGAGAGTGCTATATGCTTTGGAAGCGCTTTAAGCTTCTTTTTGTGCTTTATGAATTTGTCAATCATCACTTTAAATACATAACAAACATTTATAAATTTTGTTATTTTTAAATAACAAATGCTTATACTTGGTTTGTTTATAGCCTTTATAGCCCTTATAATTGGCAGTTATACAGATTTCATGACAAAAGAGGTTCCGGATTGGGTAAGCTACAGCCTTATTTTTATGGGTATTTTTCTGCATCTATCGTATTCACTAATATTCTCAGATTGGATTATTCTTGCCAAAGGGCTGGCTGGCCTGGCAGTGACAGCTGCAATTGCTATCCCGATGTTCTATCTTGGCCAGTGGGGTGGCGGCGATTCAAAAATGCTTATGGCTCTCGGTTCGTTAATCGGGCTTGATTTTTCATATAGTTCTTTCTTATTGTCATTGATGCTCAACATATTTTTGATAGGGGCAGTTTATGGCGTGGCATACGGCGTGATTCTTGCAGTAAGTCACAGGAACAATTTTTGGGAGAAATTCAAAAGTATAATCTCCGAAGGGAAAATCACTAAATTAAGGATTGCAATTTTAATCGTCTCTATAATGCTATTTATTGCAGGTATTTTCCTGAAATCACTGAGACTTTCGTTACTCTTGCTCATAGTCGTGCTGATATTTTCATTTTATCTTTGGGTATTTGTAAAGGCTGTTGAAAAGGCAGTGATGTATAAGTTTGTCAGCCCGTCAAAATTAACAGAAGGCGACTGGATTGCCAAGGATATAATAATAAGAGGCAAAAGAATATGCGGTCCAAAGGACCTGGGCGCGACAAAAGAGCAGATAATTGCGCTTAAAAAGTTGAAAATAAAAGAAGTGCTGATAAAGGAAGGCATCCCTTTTGTGCCAAGCTATCTGCTTGCCCTTGTTTTTACTTATTTTTGGGGCAATGTTCTGTTTTTATTCATATAACACAAAGATTTAAAAATAAATATGGTATATAAATGAGAATATATAAATAAAAAAGAGGAAAACACATGGAGTTTAGCATAGGACTTTTGATTATATTCTTTATAGCCCTGTTTGTAATAGTCAAAATAATAGGCATAAGCCTGTCCATAATAAAAAAAACAGTTGTTTTATGCCTCCTTTTGTTTCTTTTGTATGCGCTTTTTGCAAATGCAGAGGTCACCAAGGTTTATTCAAATTATATTCTTCCATATGAAACCCTGACAGTTAATAAAATGCCTTTTATGGTTTCATTAGAAGACCATGATAAATTAATGCTGAAATACGGTTTAAACTATTTTTTTATTAACAGAGGCGACTGTCAAAAAGTCTATAATCTAAAATTCTGCTTTGGAAATACAATGTGGGACATTGATGAAAAAAAGGAAAAAATAAACCTGACTGTTTATTCAATAGCGCCCACAATAACAATAACAAGAACAATAGACAACCCAACAATGCGTGTAGGCGAAGAAGCGGAGATAACAACAACAATAAAAAATGGAGACGGGCTTTCAGCTGAAAATTTTTCTTTTATAGATACATTTACTCCTGAATTCAATATTACTGAAGTTCATACCTGCAACAAGAATAACGATTCTGTTTATTGGTTAAAATACCTAAGAGTGAATGACTCTGTTGAATGCAGATACACTATTAAGGCATTGGATGAGATTGAACGCTCCTTTAAGGCAAAGGTTGAATATTTTGATGGGTTTGAGATGCAAGAAAAATACTCTGATACACTCGCAATAAAAGTAAACCCTCTTATTGATATCAAGACTGAGTTTAATGATACTGACAAGAAAATATACCTCGGCCAGACAGTTTACCTAAAAATAAACATCACAAACAAGAATGATGAGGATATGGACCTGAGGTATTTTGACATATATGTTCCAGATGGCTTAGAATATCTTGGAACTACAACAATAAGGACACGCGTAAATTCAACAGATTATAAGTACTTTCCAAGCGGTAGTCTTACAAAAATTGGCAGCAATGTTTATAGATACTCTTCTGATGAACTAAACGAAAATCAGAGCAAGATAATTGCGCCAGCATTCAGAGCCAAGTTTATCGGAAAGTCAAACATTTACATGAAGGCAGAGTATGAGACAGAGAATGTTGTCCGAACAAAAGAAAAAATGGAATCAATCGAGGCAATTTCTCCTGAACTAAAAATACATTCTAATCTAAAAAGCAAAGATGAATCTAGTAAAAATGAATTTGATACAAATGTCGAGACCCCGCTAAAGATTTACATTGAAAATCCAATTGGCAGCAGCATTTATTTTAAAAATATTCATTTGTGGTTTAATACAACACTGGGAAATTTTTCAGATGTATACCTGGACAGACTCAATGAATCAAACACTATTTTTGTGTTAAACACAAAATTGGTGACACCAAAGATTATTAAAAAAACAACATATAATTTTGATGTTGTTGCTGACTATGAAACACAGTATGATGAAAAAAAGCAGAAGAGTTTTGATATTGATATTGATGTAAAGCCAATTGAGGGGTTGGTGATAACACAGGCAATATCAAAGTCAAATGTTGAATCGGGCGAGGAATTTGATGTTGAGGTTAAGGTTCAAAATAAAAGACTCGAAGACATTAGCGATGTCAGGGTTTTTGACACAATGCACGATGAATTCAGCAGAAAGGGCATAAGTTCAAATATAATAAACATCAACGGCCTTGATACTGTTTCTGTTTATAAATATAAAATGAAGGCTCCGCAGGTAAAGGAGACAACTAAGTATAAATTTATTACCACAGCAAACTATTCGAAAGAGAATGTAACAAAATCTGCGGAAAAGGAATTCATAATAACAGTTATGCCCAAAAAATTGGAAATTACAGTAACAAGAAACGTGCCAACTCCGCTGTTTACGGGACAGATAGTGGATATAACATATATTATTGAAAATAAAGAAAAAGAGCAGTTAAAGAATATTCTATTTAGATTTCCAATACAGCAAAAATTTGACCTTGTTGGAAATAAAGAGTATTTCATTGAAAAACTTGACCCAGGTGAAAAGCTGACAATAGTGGAAAAGCACAAAGTAAGGGCAAAACTAAATGGTTCACAGACACTGGAGCCCACTGAACTTGTTTATTATGATGATCTTGGCAATATTTTTAGGAAAAACAGCTCAAAGGCCACATTCGACGTCAAGTTTGGATACATAGACGGGCCTGCATTTTTGCTTAACAAAACTGTTTCAAAGAAAAAAATAAACAAAAGTGAATCTGTTGATGTTGTTTTAACTGTCAGGAATATTGGCACAGAAAAAGGCCAAATAAAAGTTTCAGACATGGGAAAAGTTCGGGATATTGAGTTGTCTGCAAAAGAAGAGACAAAATTTGGCTATTCCATATCTTTTGATAAAATAGGAAAATTCGAGCTCGAACCTGCTGTTGGAGAGTATGTTTATCTTAATAAAACTATTACAACAACCTCAAACAAGCCAGCAATAGAGATTGGCAGCGCAGAAAAAGTTGAGGGGGCATCAAAGGAGATTACAAAGGAGGAAGTTGCTGTTACAGAAAAGCCAAAAGGCTTTATCGCACAGCTGAAAGATCTGTATCTATTTTTGAAAAAAGCTATTTTTGGGGGATAAAGATGAGCATATTTTCAATCTTCAAGAAATTCGGAAAAAAGCCAGAAGAATTAAAATTTGAACTGCCCCCGCTTGAAAAAACAGATCTTGGGCTGAAAACAGAAGAGCAAAAGCTGCCGGAAATGCCAAAATTTGAACCTTCGCCTGCTGCTCCGGCACCTTCCTTTGAAACGATGACATACCGCGAAATTCCAATGCCTCAGCCCCAGGCGCCGAAAGATGTTTCCAAGGATTTGGAGCTGATTTCTGCAAAACTTGACACGCTCAGAGCAATGATTGAAAGCCTTAACCACAGGATAGAATCAATGGACAAAAAGCCAAGATGGTGAAAAAACAGACATTAATTTCTATTTTATTATTTGCACTTCTTTTAATCATTGACCAGCTTACAAAATATTTTGCAAGAAGGATTGATGCTTCGATTCCTTTGATTAAGAATTTTCTCCACTTATCTTTTGTCAAGAACACAGGCATCGGCTTCGGCCTTTTCCAGAACGCAAATCCATATTTAATTTGGATTTCAATAATCACGCTCGGCTTCATTATGTACTATTATGACAAAATACCAAAAAAAACATTTCCAAAAGTGATGGTTTTATTTGTTGCAGCAGGAATTGTTGGAAATCTGGTAGATAGGCTGGCGTTTGGCTATGTTGTTGATTTCATAGATTTTAGGATTTGGCCTGTTTTCAACATAGCAGATATTTTAATAACAACAGGGATTATCGGGCTTATTGTTTATCTGTCAAGAGAATAATCAGAATTCTTCAAACTCTTCAAGTTTTTTCAAATAGCCCTTGTTTCGCAGCCAGCCAACCTGCGTCTTTGTGTATTTGTAGAGTACATCTCCTTTTTCATTGCCGCAGAACTCCCAGGGCTCAACAATCACAAGATCATTCGCCCTTATCCACAGCCTTCTTTTCAGCCTTCCAGGAATCCTGCAGATTCTTCCTTTTCCATCAAAACATTTCACTTCCATCCTGCTCCCGCCGACAAGCCTTGAAACAAGCCCGAATGTTTGCGGAGGCCTCGGAAGCCTTATCCTGCTTATTTCTGATTCCTGCTGCTCTCTTACTTCTTCATCTTCCCTTTTGCTCATGGTTTTTGAAAAAGCAGGAGGGTTTATAAACCTTTTTAATTCCGACAATTTTAAATACCCCTGACGCATTTCAGAACATATGAAGCCAAAAAGGAGCTCGCTGTTCTGGAAAAGAACACTTGCATTCTTGATTGATTTAATGGTGATTGATTTTATTTTGTCGCCATTCGAAAGTCTTGTGCAGAACATTATGCCAATTTCAATTTCAATATTTGAATCAAATTCAAATCTGATTTGGCTGATAGTAACAATGGCATTTATTGCGTTGCTTTACTTTGCAATGTTTGAGTACAAACTGCAGCAGACAATCGGCAAGATGGTTCTTGGGCTTTATGTTGTCTCAGAAAAAGGCGGACTTAGCATTTGGCAGGCAGTTGGAAGAAGCATTTTTATCCTGCCTATCTTCCCATTCATACTTTTATGGATTATCGATCCGATTTACCTGATTTTCAAGAAAATAAGGCTTAGCGAAATACTTACAAGAACAATGACAGTTGAGGAGGTTAAAAGATGAGTAAACTTAAGAGCGCAGTAATCTTAATAATTTTTTTGCTGATAATAAGCTATTTGGCAGCTTCAATATTTAAGATTGAAAAAGGGGATTTCGGAAATGTTGCCCTCATAAAAATAAACGGAGTAATTGCCACTGAGAGTGCTAACAGCCTTTTCAGCGACCAGACAGCATCTTCAGAAGACATAGTAAACGAGATTAAAAAGGCAAATGAAGATAAAGACATAAAGGCAATTCTTTTTGAGATAAACTCACCTGGCGGCTCAGCTGTTGCATCTGCAGAGATTGCAGAGGCAATAAACAAGGTAAACAAGACGACGGTTGCATTAATCAGGGAGATAGGAACTTCAGGAGCTTACTGGGCAGCTTCTGCTTGCGACAAGATAGTTGCGCATCCGCTGTCTGTAACAGGCAGCATTGGCGTCATTGGCTCTTACCTTGAATTTTCAGGCCTGCTTGAAATGTACAATGTAAGCTATGAAAGGCTTGTTTCCGGGAAATACAAGGACATTGGAACGCCGATGAAGGAGCTGACTCCTGAAGAAAGGCAGATTTTCCAGTCGACACTTGACCAAATCCATGAATATTTCATAAATGCGGTTGCGAAGAACAGGGGAATGGATCCTGAAAAAGTAAAAGAAGTTGCAACAGGAAGGTTCTACATAGGAAGCGAGGCAAAGGAGCTTGGCTTGATAGATGTTCTGGGAAGCAGGGACGAAGCGCTTCAGCTGATTAAGCAGGAAGCAAACATCACAGAAATAAAGCTTGTAAAATATGAGAAGTCAAAAGGCCTGCTTTCAATGTTTGCAGGCGCATTTTCAAAAAGCAATTTGGGATTGGAGCAGGGCGTTAAAATAACTACTTAATCAGATAAGCTTTGTCATTCTGTCTTGCAGTCTTTTCAAGTTTAATCCCCGCATTTTTTCCTTTTCCAGCTTCAGAAACCTTTTTGTGGTTTATCTCCATCGACGCTATTCTCTGCTCAAAAACACCTGTTGTCGGGCCCTGAATCATTATTCTATCGCCTATCTTAAGCTTGTTTGCCTGTAGTACTATCTCAGCAACACCTTGCTTCTTGTAATAATTTTTTACATAGCCGAGATATTCTTTTCTTCTTGTTGCCCTGCTTTCTGGCTCTGAAAATTCGTTTATCGGTTTTCCAAGGTAGAATCCGCATGAGAAATCCCTGTGATAAACTGTTTTCAGCTTGTTTGTAAGTTTTTCAACCAGCTTTTTGTTGTATTTTTTTTCAGCACAGGCATCAATCGCTTCTCTATAGCATTCAACAACTGTTTTAACGTATTCAGGGGATTTCTGCCTGCCTTCAATCTTGAATGCATTGATTCCAGCCCCAATCAGCTTGTCAATAAATAAAATTGTGCACATGTCTTTCGCACTCATCACATAATTCTCTCCCAACTCGAGCTCATGCCCCTCTTCAACATCCTTTATCAAGTACTTTCTCCTGCAGGGCTGAAGACAATCTCCCCTGTTTGCGCTTCTTCCGAAGACAAACTGCGAAGTGAAGCATCTGCCTGATACAGAGACGCACATCGCGCCGTGAATGAAAACCTCAATCTCTGATTTTGTCTTTTTCCTTATTGCTTTTATCTGCTCCAGACTCAATTCCCTTGCAAGAACAACTCTTTTCACGCCTAATTTTTCATAGAACTTTAATGCCTCTATGTTTGATACAGATGCCTGCGTGCTTAGGTGAATCGGAATCTTGAGTTTTCTTGCCTCCTGAATAACTGCCAGGTCCCAGGCAATGACTGCGTTTATCTTTGCTTCTTTTGCCTTCTTCAGTATCTTCCTGACTTTTTTTATTTCTTCGTCATAAACAATGGTGTTCAGTGCAAGATACGCCTTGACTTTATTCTTGTGGCATAGCCCAGAAACTTTTTTCAGCTCGCTTAATTCAAAATTCTTTGCAGTAACCCTCATATTCAGCTCTTTTACGCCAAAATATACAGAATCAGCGCCAGCATCAATCGCTGCCATCAGGCTCGTGAAATCAGAAACAGGAGCCAAAAGCTCAGGCTTCATAAATCCTCCAGATTCACAATTGGTTTTTTAATCTGGTCTTCTGCAATCCTTGGGCAGGCAGTGTTTACCCAGCATTCGATAAAAGGAAAATTCTCAAGCTCGTTGAAGTCAAATGTGTCTGCGACAAACAGATAGAATTTCTTTTCATTGTATTTTTTCTTTAATCTATCTGCCTCTTCAAGATTATACTGCCCTGGCTTTGTCGAGATTAAAATGCCGATGTTTTTTGCGCTGTGGAATCTAAGCAGCGCGCCTTTCTTAACTTTTTTTGTTTTTTCTATATCAGCCTCGCTTATTTCAGAAACCTCTCCTGAATATGGGTTTGCAATAATGATTTTCTTGTTTAGCTTTAATAAAACTCCTGAAGGATGGAAGCATCCGCTTCCTATAAAAATAAAACAATCGACTTTTGCCGCAATCTTTTCTGCATTTTCCTGATTGCAGCCGAGAACCTGACCGCCCAAAACAGCTTCTTTTCCATTTTTTTCAAGAAATTCTTTTGCTTTTTTTAATTGGCTAAGATGCTGTGCAGTTGTCAGCAGACCTATTTTTTTAGG
>CAIMOB010000053.1 GCA_903842985.1 uncultured archaeon | reverse complement strand
CCATGCGCTTCAACAACCTTCTGAACCAGCGAAAGCCCAAGGCCTGTACCCCTTTTCTTGGTAGTAAAAAAAGGCTGGAATACTTTTTTAAGCTCTTCTTCTGAAATTCCCGGTCCTGTGTCGCCGATGCAGATTTCCAATGCGTCAGACTTTATGAAACGCCCCCCTACTTCAAAGTCATGTGATTTCAACAGGTGTGTTTTAAAAGCCAGAATGCCCCCTTCCGGCATTGCATCCATTGCATTGTCCAGGATGTCTTCTATTGCCTGCCTGAGCTGTATACCGTCTGCTATTACAGAATCAGCCCTTATGTCATAATCTGTTTCAACCATGATGTTTCTTTCGTTGAATTCGGCCTCATGGTTGAAGATGAGCCCATCGATTATATTCCCGACATGGTAAACTTTAAGCTTGAGCTTTCCCGATTTGCTCCAATCCAGGACTTCTGTAACGAACCGTTCCAGATTTTGTATTCCCTGGTTGACACCTTCAAGAATTTTTTTCTGCTTTTTGTCCAGTGAGCTTGAAAATGACAACAGCTCAAGGCCTGTCTTGATTTTCTGCAGGGGATTTCTGACCTCATGGGCGACATGGGCGCTCATCTCTCCAAGAATGGCCATTTTCCTTGTATCGGCAAGCTCGCGTTCCATGCGTTTTCTCTGTGTAATATCACGAATGATATTCTGCGTGGCTATACTTCCCTCATATTCTATTGCAGCGGGCGTTATCTCGAAATCACGCCAGATGCCATCTTTGCCGACAAACGATATCTCATACTGGGCAGGCACCTTTTCACCCCTTATGCGCCTGACGTAGCGGTCTTCTATAAAGTCAGCAAGCTCTGGATGGACAATATCGCGCAGACCCATACTGAGGAGTTCTTCTTCTGTATAACCCAATATTTCATAAAACTTGGGGTTGGCATACCGGAAACGATGATCCTGATAGACAAATATTCCATCATTTGCCTTTTCGACAAGCATGCGATATTTTTCTTCAGAAACTCTGAGCTTGTCCTGCACCACTTTTATAGGTCTCAGATCCCTGAATATATTCATTGTTGCAACGGGATTACCATGTCTATAGATGTAGGAAACCGAAAGTGAAATCGGGATCAGGGAGCCGTTTTTTGCATAAAGGGTAGTTTCCTCTCCGACAAGCTTAAGAGGATTGTCAGCTGTTCCCTTGTTAAGAATAGAAAGAATCCTCTCCTGTTCTCCTTGTCCCATAAAGCGCCTGAATGAGACTCGTTTGTCGATCAGGTCCACTGCATCGTAGCCTGTCATTTCCTGGGCAGCCTCATTGAAAATAAGCACAAGGCCTTTAATATCGGTTGCGATGATGGCGTCGCTTGAGTTGTCAATCAGGCTAAAGAGAAAATCTTCTTCGAGCTTGTAAAGTCTTCTTTTTTTTTCTGGCAACTTATTGACTCCTTTTGGATTTTATCTGAAAACTATACCAGCAAATTGCATTGAAGACAAATTAGGGATAGATGTTTAAGTGATTTTCCACATGGACAGGAGGCTGTATGAAATACACTTTCAATGGTGTAGAACTTGAGCTTGTAACAGGCGATATTACCTCTCAGGACACCGATGCAATTGTCAATGCTGCTAACTCACAGCTTGCATCAGGTGGAGGTGTTGCCGGAGCCATACACAGGGCAGCCGGACCAGGCTTATGGGAGGAATGTTCCAGGCTCGGGGGATGTGCTACCGGTGAAGCAAAACTCAGCGGCGGCCACAACCTTCAAAATAAATATGTCATACATACGGTGGGGCCTGTTTACAGCGGATCTTCAAATGACCCGGTATTGCTCAGTTCCTGTTATAGAAGATCACTTGAGGTTGCTGAAAAGAAAAGTATAAAGACAATTTCTTTTCCAGCACTATCGACTGGAATTTTTGGGTATCCTGTTAAAGAAGCTGCCGAAGTGGCATTTAAAACAATCATTGATTACCTTAACAAAAATTCAAATATTAATCTTGTCAGGATGGTCTTATATGATGAAGCATCGT
>CAIMOB010000052.1 GCA_903842985.1 uncultured archaeon | reverse complement strand
CTGCCTGTTGCATGCAATCCGACGCAGGTATTGTTTGTGAATGTGTCGTCGGTTATTACCGGAGTTGAGAACCCAGCAACATACATTCCTTCGCAATTATCATGAATGTTTGAATCTGCAATTACTGCTGAACTGCCAACACCATCAAGGTAGATGCTGCAATTATTGCCGTAGTATTCCTCGCCTTCCATTGTGAAATCTGTAATTGCATTCATGTATGCGCCGTATAGATAGCCTGAAACATGATTTCCGTTGAAATAAACTCCGTTGATGCGTGAATATATTCCATTTGCATCAATTGCAAAGGTTCCGTCTCCTTTGATGGTGTTATTTGTTACAACATTACTGCCAGATCCGCTATCAAACTCTATTCCGCCATAAGAATTGTTTATCAGATTATTTCCATTGATAACGTTATCGTCTCCGTCAACAGAGTATATTCCAAAGCCGTTGCCTATGATATCATTAGACAGGATTTGCATGCTGTATGGGTTGGATGATGAATAAGCATATAATGAGATGGCAGAGTAAAGATTATATGATATGTTGTTGTTCTCTATGATAGAACTGTCTTCAGAATCAATTTCTATTCCAGCTGGTTCGCTGTAACCTGAGCTAGGATCAGTGCTGTTTGCCTGCACATTGTATTCTATTGTATTGTCTTTTATCAAATGATTGGAGTGGGGTTTAATTATGTCGCTTTTCATGTAAATTCCGCTGTAATTGCTCCAGCTGACTGTATTGTTCAGAATCTGTGACCCATCACAGTCATAAACACCAATTCCGTAATTATTATGGCTTATGTTGTTGTTTTTAATGACAGTATTCGTCGAAGCGGCGACATGACCATCCAGATAAATTCCGAGGCCAGCACTAGAAGTGATGGTATTATTTTCTATGATGGTTCTATCTGATTGCGCTTCAGAAATTCCGTATGTATTTCCAGCAAAGGTATTTTTGTACACATCAGAGTTGGAAGATGCTACAATGCGCACCCCGGCATAAGAGTTGCTTATTTCATTGTAAGCAACAGTGTAATTTGTCGCTTGCCTAATGCCTATCGCGTATTGAGTGATATTGCTGATTGTGTTATTGAGGATATTATTGCCTTGGGCATTGTTGCTGAGTATCCCGTTTCCAAATAAAGAAATATTGCAATTCTTAACAGTGACTCCTGAAAATGAGTTCATTATCCTTACGCCGATTCCGCTGCCAGATCCAGCTATAGAATGACTGTTGCAATCAAGAGTTATGCCATTTGCACCAACATTCAATCCATTTCCTCCTGATGAGCAGTTCAAATCATGAGTCAATGTTGTTGATGTGTTGATTGCATCCCCGCACATTACACTTGGATAAACAGTTACTGTCCAATTGTTTGTTGCAGCTCCGGCAGACATGCCTGAAGTCAGATTAGCATAGGCAAAGAAAGTATAATCTATCGGCGATGCTGGCGCAATTGAAGCATTTACCCAGAATGTGACTAATTTTGATTCTGAATCACTAAGGACTATTGTTCTTGGATTGCTTTCATTTGTCCAGAAAGGAATAGCTCCTATTGTTGTCGAGATTAATCCTGCCTTCGCAGCCCCAGCACTTTGAATTGCGTCTGCAATCACTATAAATTTCGAAGAGCAGTTGCCATAACTGGGGTTACTATCCAGACCAGTAAAATTATCCCAGCCAACATTAATGCCTGATTGCATTGAGCTAACTGCCTTATACTCGCTGTCTTCGTACTCCCAGTACGTTGCCCCGCCATTTTGAATTGATAAGAGCACATTCATGTCCGGAGGAACTGCTCCCGTTGCAGAATGGTATGTTGGGCACCCGTACATGGCAAAAATAAAATCATTTGAATTTGAAGTAGACATGGTTGTTTGAGGAATGTTCCCGCTGTTTACAATTGACGGCAAAGAAGGATTTGCATCAAAAGGGTCTGCTGTGTTTGCGCCATTAACCGCAAATATGTGCAATGCGCCGTCGTCTATTTGCCCGCTCAAATTCACAATGATAAGCTCGCTTGTTAATATGCCTGGCGAATAAGCCCACCATATCTCATTGCTTTGGTCAAAACCATCGCCAGTTATATTTGATGCTGCTCTTCTATGCCAGGTCAATCCTCCTCCTGAAACACTTGAGACAGCCACCGGATAATCAGAGGGCATGGCTCCTGTTTCCTGGGCAGCAAGCAGGACAATTATGTCATCAGTATTGTTGGTGGTTATGGAGATGGACTCTGAATCAGTGCTGCTGTATTGGCCAGCGGCGCCTCCGTCAAAAGCCAAAGCAGAAGGGTCCAGGCTGACATTGATTTCTCCACAATCTGGTCCGAAGCACGAAACATTTAATGTGATATTGAATATGCGGTTAGGCCTTATGCTGATGTCCCCGCCAAGATAATTGATTGAAATTGAAGTATTTTGCGGCACATATGTTCCTGTGCAGCTGTCCTGCTGTGTGCAGCCGACAGCAGCGCAAGTGATTAAATCTGTATCCCAGTCTGAGCAGCTGCTGCTGCTTGGGTCATCACAGCTTGGAGTATAAGAACATCCCATGTAGTTGCATGTGGTTCCGTCAGAACTGTAAATTGAACAATCATTAGGAGTTCCGGTGCAATTCTCTCCGTCATAAGAGCAGCCGGCATTCCCGCATCCAGTCGCATCATGATAATAAGCTAAACAATCATTAGGAGCTCCGGTGCAGGTTGGATTCCAGAAGCATCCGTAAGTGTTGCAGTTTCCCTCATTTCCAGAAAAGGTTCCGCAGCTTACAATGCCTGTGCATGCATCCTGCCATGTGCATCCAGGAGTGCTTGAACATGTGGGTTCATCACCATTAAAAACATTGCACAATAAAGGAGCAGAACATACAGTTGGCGGTCCTGAAAGCCAGCCATTTGGAGAATCATAGGGATCGCTGTCATTTACAGTTACGTTGTTGGAGTCTGATCCAGGTACAAAAAGTGTTGGGCAGCTGCGACCCCAGTAGTTTCCTTCGCCGGCATTTGAAGCTTCCAATGCTGAATCTGAACGAATCTGCAGATAAGAATTGGCATATATGTTATTATGCGATATTGTATCGCCGGAAGTTGATAAAAGAACTAACCCTGTATTTACGTTTGAAGTGAGAGTATTGCCGCTAAAAGTGCTGCCTGTGCTGCTTTCTATGTAAAATCCGGCATATGCATTTGAACTGGCAGTGTTATTTGTGAGTACATTGGAAGCAGACTGGAAAATGTAAATTCCCTGGTTATTTGAATTAAGAGTGTTATTCAGTATAGTATTGCTGTCGGAGCTTGAACGGAGATAGAGTCCGAATCCATCCCCTGCGGTATTCGAATTCACGACGTTGTTTTGTATTAAATTATTGGTGCTGGAATCAAGAGAAATTCCGTGCGTACCTGAAGTAACTGTATTTCCAAAAATAGTATTTAAAGTGGAGGCAGCGCCGAGGTATATCCCGTTGCCCCAGTTGCTCAAGACACAGTTCTCGACAGTCACATTTGATAATCCATTTATATTTATTCCTATGCTTGATCCGTCGCCGCTGATGGAATGCCCTGCACAATTCAAAACAATATTATTTGCGGCAATGTTCAGGCCGTTTCCGGTGCAGTTGGGTAAATTGCCTGCCAGTGTTTTTGATGTATTTATTGTGTCGCCGCAGCTGAGTGCAGGAGCGCCACCGCATCCTGGCCCGTGTGAAAGCCAGCCATTAGATTCATTATAAGGATTGCTGTCAGTTACAGTTGCATCATTTGAATCTACGCCTGCTGTGAAGACAGGGCAGGAAGTGTGTCCCCAGTAGTTTCCTGAAGTGCCGTTTGAAAGTTCAACAGGAATTATTTGAGAGTAAACACCATAATCAGGATTTCCATAAATATTATTGTGATAAATTAAATTATTATATGTGCTTGTCCCTAAGAAAACTCCGTATTGTTGATTATTCATTATGTTATTATCAAATATTTGAGCACCATTTGTTGTTCCATATATGTAAAGTCCTGTATTTGATTCATATGAATTAACTAAATTATTATCAGAAATATTATTGCCTTGGACCAGTGTATTCGTATCATCGAATAGGCTTATTCCTCTGTCAACATTAGTTGCTGAATTATTTATCAGTTTATTACCATCTGTACCTTCTACGGCGACACCTATATCATAACCGCCCGTATTATCGCTTTGTGCAATGTTGTTTAGAAAAGTATTATTGTCTGAAGCTCCTGTAACGTACAAACCATAGTGATGTGCATGCAAGGTGTTGTTTTCAACAAGAGTAAAGTTTGCACCAGCAGTTAACTTGATTCCAGCATTGAAAGAATTTGTGATAACATTGTTTGCCAAAGTGCCGTTATTTTCTGTACCAAAATATATGCCGACATCAAAACCATTTATGATACAATTTTTAACAGTTACATTATCATTTCCTGTGTTATATATTCCGATGTAGTTTTTAGCCCCACTATCAGAGATAGTACTTCCATTGCAGTCAAGAACAATATTTGGTGCAGCTATATTTAGTCCATTAGTTCCAGTGCAACCCAACACATCATTATTTATTACTGTTGATGTCATAATTAAATCGTTGCAAGACGTTACTGCTACAACATTCACCGACAGCAATGCCATTGATGCAAAAAGAAATATGCTTAAAATCAGTATTTTCCTCATCAAACAACCTCTTAGTATCTCTGCCGTATAAATATGCTATGTAAAATCTTCGGTTTATAAATGTTTCGGGGACAAGCTTTATATATTATTTAGTCTTTATTATACAAATGGACCAGCTGATTGTCGCAGTTGTTGCAGGGCTTGGCGCTGTTTCGCGCGGTGTCTGGAGCTATGTCAAGAAGAAAGCAAAGAATCCCAAACTGAAGTTTGACCCGCTGAAAATTTTTATCACTCTTGCGCCTGCATTTGCAGCTGGCTTCGTCGCAGGCTACGCATTGAGAATGTCCTATCCAATTGACTATCTTGCTGTGTTCTTCGCAGGCGCCGGCTTCTCAAGCTTCCAGGACAAGATGGGCCTGCAGATGAAATGAAGTTTCATTTCAAAACACCCAGAACGCCGCTTTTTGATATCTGACCGGGAAGGTGGTATATAAATATTGTGCGACGCATACTATTATAGTCTGATTGCTTGGATGCTAAGCGAAAGCCTTATATTCCGCCGGCTTGCCCGAAAGCAGATGCAAGATACACCCCCGGAAAAACCAATTGTAATGAGAGATTATTATTCTATTGCAGACCAGCTTGTCAAATCAGGCTTTCCTGTGCAGGGCGCATTTATGGCGATTTCATCAATTGACGAAGCGCTCGAAGGCGTTGATGTAAATGAATTTAAGGAAGCGATGAAGGATTGCCTTCCGCTGGTTGAGAACATCAAGGCAGGCAACGGCTACCAAAAGGTGCTGAAGCGCGTCTATGATATTATTTCTCCTGTGAAGGGCGTCGGTCCCGAGGGCGCAGAAATAATTGTGAAGCTGTTCACGCCGAACGGGAAAGAGAAGCCGGATACTAATTACAGGCTTTGGTAAAATTAAAAAATCAATACAAAAAAAGAAAATAGCTATTGACAGTTTTTATTTACTCTTTCTTTACATTAACTGCCTTTAGGCCCCTGTCGCCCTCTTCCACATCAAAGACAACTGCGTCATTCTCATGCAGGGTCACGCCTTCTTCTATTGCTGACTTGTGCACAAAAACTTCCTTTCCGTCTTCGCATGCAATAAATCCAAATCCCTTGCCTTCGTTAAAAAATTTTACTGTTCCTTTCATTTTGTTTTTACTCCTTTGTTTGTTTTAACCAGAAGCAGCCAAACAAACAGCTGTAAAGCTCCTGATTATATACAGAAAAACGAGGTGGTTTTTAAATGCTTCTGTTTAAAGGTGTTGTAGCGATTGCTACAACGCGCGCTTATATAGTCAAACTGCAACGCAATATTTGGCTGATTCTACGCAGTTTTCAGGAAAATGAACATTGAAGAACTGAAGAAAAAGCTTAGAAGCTATGGCGAAGAGGACATAGAATTTAATGAGCCGCATTTCACGCAGCAATTAACACTAAGGGAAGGCAGAAGAGAGGATGTCATAAATAATCTGTTAAACCCGGACAAATTGGTTTATTCGTATGAGGAAAAAGGCAAATACGGCGACGAAATACACTGCCTTCATTTCAAAATCAGCAACACAAGAACAATGAGAGTGCCTGTTATATTCGATAAAAACAATGGGAAAAGCTTATATATTGTTACATATGTTATGAGATACAGGCCCTGGCAAAGCATGGTGAAGAGGTAAAATGGCAAAAACAATTTCATACGACAAAGAGAATGACATACTTGCTATTCACAATGGATTCTCAAATGATGAGAAATTCAAGGGAAATATTGATGCAGGCGACTTGATTCTGGATGTTTCCACCAAAGGAAGAGTTGTGGGGGTTGAGATAATAAATGCAACCAGATTCTTAAAGGAATTTGACGTGGAAGCGAAAACATTGGAAAATCTCGCAGATGCTGAATTTAATGCTTACATAAGGCCGAACAGCATAACATTGGGAATCATCTTTAAGGCAAAAAATACAAGGCATGAAATCCCTGCAAAGATAGTTGTGCCTGTTGAAGCCAGGTTCTAGCGCTGCAGCAGCAGATGCCTGCAGCCCCTGTTTCTGCTAATCCTGCCAAAATCGAAAATAATCCAATTTCCGCTTCAGCGCTGTTTCTCTCCTCAAAACCGCAAGGTTTATATATCAATTGATATCACCATGATATCGATTGACTATGCAGGGAAAAAGACTATTATTGACGCTCAGCCCGAAAATCTACGAGCTGCTGAGCCAAAAGGCTGAAGCCAGTTACATGAGCGTGCAGGAATTCATAAACGACATGATAAGGAAAAGCCTTCTTGTGCAGCTGCAGCCGGCAAAGGGAAAGGCAGGCAGGCCGAAGAAGGTTGAGTTCGAGGACTACTTTTCAACGCCGACAAAAGAGTCAAGGAGAATTGAAAAAAGCGGAGGATGATAAATATGGTGAATATCTATCTTTTTGCAGGGTTATTGGGCGGACTGGGAGGAATAACAAGAAGCGTCATCGGCCTGCTCAAGGCAATGGCAGCAAAGCGGAGGATATCCTGGAGCTACTGGGGATTAACAGCACTAATCGCTGCAGTCATCGGAGTCTTCGCAGGCATCATCTTCAACTTCGACAGGAGACTGAGCCTGCTCGCAGGCTACGCAGGAACAGATATCATCGAAGGCATCTACAAATCCTTCAAGGTAGAGAAGATATTAGTTGTGCCGCAGAAATAAATCTTCCAGGACAAATTGGGGCTGCAGGTGAAATAGTT
>CAIMOB010000051.1 GCA_903842985.1 uncultured archaeon | reverse complement strand
TTCAGAGCAAAAAGGAATTTGAAAAGATGTTGAAAGAGCAATTAAAATGGCAAAAAAGAATGCTGAAGAACTTAAAGCGTGGCTATTGAAACTCCACAAGGATATTGGCAGGCCTATTGTTGTAAGCCTTTTGGTAGAAGATAACAAAGTAGAAATGATTTCTTTGGCCAAAAAGAAATATTATTTTGATGAACACAATGAAGATGAATGCTAAATGCCAAACAAAGACATTAAACAACTGCGCAAGGATTTCAAAGGCAAGAAATTATACACCCCCGAGATGAACTACATTTCATAATGATAACACGCAACGGAATTAAAAAGTGTATGTATTGCCTTATTCAAAGGGTAAGGACCAGAAAGAACATAAGAGAGGAGTTTATTCAAGGCTATGAGACAGCCTTAAAGGATTTGTTTTATTCATTGTTTGGTCAAAGGTTGAGGGTATTCAAAAAATGGAAAGCAGAAAACTACAACAAATGAAGTCAGGACAGATGTTTATTACTTTGCCTATTCAAGCAATGAAAATGCTTGCCTGGAATAAGGGAGATAGTATAAAGATTAGTTTTGACAGAAACAAGGTCGTGCTTGAAAAAACAATAAACTAATAAAACCATTAGTCGTTTGTTTAATAAACAGGGTTTAAAACAACCTTTAAATAGTGCATATACTAACTATTGAGCCACTAATATGACAAATAAGGTAAGGGAAGAATGGAAGGTGTATAAAGACGTATTTGATGAGTTTACGCTGCGTACACTGCATAAATTAAGCACCCAGGGGCATTTTGACGAGCTTGAAAGCCCAATAGCAGTTGGGAAGGAATCAAATGTATATGTGGCTTTAAAAGGCAATAAGAAGATTGCTGTCAAGATATACCTGCTTCAGGCCTGCAATTTCAAGAGAATGTATGATTATATAAAACAGGATGTAAGGTATACAAAGCTGAGAAAGGCAAGAAGGCAGATAATCTTCAGCTGGGTCCAGAGAGAATACAGGAACATTATGGTTGCAAGGGAAGTAAATGCTGATGTCCCGAAGCCAATTGCTGTGCTGAATAACGTGCTTGTGCTCGAGTTCCTTGGAAACGAGAACCCTGCGCCAAGGGTAAAGGATGAATGGCCGAAAAACAAGGATAAATTTTTTAACAGCGTAATTGAGAACATGAAAAAGCTTCACAAGGCAGGAATTGTCCATGCTGACTTGTCAGAATACAACATACTTAACTGGAACGACAGGCCATATTTAATAGATTTTTCGCAGGGCACTTCAACAAAAAGCTTAAATGCAGATGAGCTTTTGGACAGGGACATAAGGAATATTTCAAAATTTTTCAATAAGATTGGAGTCAAAACAAGCGAGGAAGAGCTGAAGAAAAAGGTAATATGACGCAAATCAAAGATTTGCGGGCATTTGCAAAAAAATCCAAAAGGATTTTTTGCACTCAAAAATCTTTAAAAGATTTTTGTTGTTAAACTCATAAGGTTCGTTAAAAATGATGGAATACCAGCATGAAATAAAGATACCGAAAGACAGGATAGCTGTATTAATCGGAAAAAAAGGAGAGATAAAAAAGGAAATAGAGCAGGCCACAAAATCGAAATTAACAATTGACTCAAAAGAAGGGGATGTTTTTATCAATGGAAAGGACAGCATAGGAATTTTAACAGCAAAGGAGATTGTGCAGGCAATCAGCAGGGGATTCAATCCTGAAGTTGCAATGAGGCTTCTTAACCAGGATTACGCATTTGAGATGATAAACCTGCAGGAATATGCAGGCAAGTCAAGAAATGACATGATAAGAATAAAATCAAGGCTGATTGGAAGCGAAGGAAAGACAAGGGTCGCGATTGAGGAGCTGACAGAAACAAGCGTAACAATCTACGGAAAAACAGTTTCAATGATTGGATTGATTGAAAATGTTGCAATTGCAAAGCAAGCAGTAGAAATGCTTGTAAAAGGGAGCCCCCATTCAAAAGTTTACACTTTTCTTGAAAAAAAGAGAAGGGACTTGAAGAGAAAATCCATTTTTTAAGCGAAAGCTTTTAAAATAAAACAAAAATAGTTGAAATTAATGGCAGCAATTGCGCATGAACTGGCGAAACAGCAAAGGGAGATTTCTGTAGCGGAATTTTTCGAGAAGAACAGGCATCTGCTTGGGTTTGACAACAGGCGAAAGGCGCTTCTGACCGTTGTGAAGGAGGCAGTTGATAATTCATTAGATGCGTGCGAAGAAGCGAAAATATTGCCTGAAATAAGCGTTGAATTGATTGACATGCAGAACGACCGCTTTAAGGTTATTGTCGAGGACAACGGTCCGGGAATAGTAAAGAAGCAAATACCAAACATATTTGCAAAGCTTCTTTACGGAAGCAAGTTCCACAGGCTTAGGCAGAGCAGGGGGCAGCAGGGAATCGGAATAAGCGCAGCTGTCTTGTATGCCCAGCTGACAACAGGAAGGCCCACAAAGATAATATCAAAGATTGCACCTGACGAGCCTGCGCAGATGTACGAGCTTCACATTGACACAAAAGCAAACTCCCCTGAAATAATCAAAGAAGGAATAGTTGAATGGAAAAAGGAGCATGGGACAAGAATAGAGATGGATATTGAAGGAACCTACCAGAAAGGGATGCAGAGCGTTGATGAATACCTAAAAGAGACTGCAATTGTCAACCCGCATGTTACAATAATTTATACAACTCCAAAAGCAGAGCAGATGATTTTCCCGAGGGCGACAAGCGAGCTGCCAAGGGAGCCGAAGGAGATAAAGCCGCATCCTTATGGTGTTGAGCTTGGAATCCTGATAAAAATGCTGAGGAATACAGAAGCAAGGACAGTGCAGAGCTTCTTCATGAATGAGTTTTCAAGAGTCGGCGCAGGGACTTTAAAGGAAATTTGCGAAAAAGCTGCAATTCCGCCGAACACAAAGGCAACAGAGATAAATATGCAGCAGGCAGAAAGGCTGATTAAGGCCATAAGGGAGACAAAAATAATTGCGCCGCCCACTGACTGCATTGTGCCGATAGGAGCTGAACTGCTTGAGAAGGGATTGAAGAAGGAAATAAAAGCGGAGTTTTATACATCTGTCACAAGGCCGCCGTCTGTTTACAGGGGAAACCCTTTTGTGATAGAATGCTGCATTGCTTACGGCGGTGAACTTGAGAAGGAAAAACAGGCAGATGTCTTAAGGTTTGCAAATAGGGTTCCGCTGCTTTACCAGCAGGGGTCTTGTGCAATCACAAAATCAATATTAACAACAAGCTGGAAAAGTTACGGCATGCAGCAAAGCTCGGGCGCTTTGCCTGTTGGCCCGATTGTCATTCTTGTACATCTTGCTTCTGTCTGGGCGCCATTCACTTCAGAAGCAAAGGAAGCAATTGCGCATTATCCTGAAATAGTTAAGGAGATAAAGCTGGCGCTGCAGGAATGCGGAAGGGAGCTTTTAAGATACGTAAGCAAGAAAAGAAGGGTTTTTGACGAGCTGAAGAAAAAAGGGTACATTGAGAAGTATCTGCCTCATGTCGGTGAGGCATTGAAAGAGCTGCTTCAGCTTTCTGATAAGGAAAAAGACAGGATAAATTCATCGTTAAAGGAGATACTTGAAAAATCAAGAAAGGTTGAGGAATTATATGAAGTTGTTCATGATAAAGAAGAAGGAAAATTAGGAATATTGGGCGGAGGGGAAAGTGAAGAGGGAGAATGATGTTTTGGACAAGATAAAGGCGCTTGCAAGTGATGTTTACAAGAAAATAATTGCAATGAAAAAGCCAGAGCTCTCTGCGCCGCTTCGTTCGCTTTCAAATGTAACCTACGACCCGAAGATAGGCTATTTCGAGCTTGACAACCAGTTCAAGACAAGGTCGATGAGCGTCTCAACTGTGAAAACATTCGCCCAGACACTGAAAATGCTCGGGCTTTCAAAAAATCTGGTTGAGACAGACGACATTGCAACAAAAAGGGAGGCATATTATGTTTCAAAGAACTGGGGCGAGGTGCGTTTCCTTGAGCAGGCTGAGTCAGACACAATAATGGATGACGTTGAAGCGATGTTCATGACAAACAGGGAGCAGCTTGGGTTCATCCCAGAGGAAAAGGGAGGGGATGTTTCAGGCAACCTGATTGTCATTGATAAGGATCCTACAACAGGAAAGGAAGTAAGGATTGACTGCACAAAGATGGGCACAGGCGCCTATTCTGTCCCGAGCTCTGTCGAGCACCTGGATTTTGAGACAGATGCTAAGTTCATTCTTGCGATTGAAACAGCAGGTATGTACCAGAGACTTGTAAAGCACGCCTACTGGAAAAAGGCCAACTGCATCCTTATTTCGCTTGGAGGTGTTCCGACAAGGGCCTGCAGGAGATTCATAAGAAGGTTGAGCGACGATAAAAAACTGCCTGTCTACTGCTTTGTTGACGGCGACTGCTACGGATACCTTAACATTTACAGAACATTAAAGGTCGGCTCAGGCAATGCCGCGCACATAAACAAGTATTTCTGCGTTCCGAATGCGCAGTTTCTTGGAGTTACTCCGCAGGACATCATTGATTACAAGCTGCCTTCTCATCCGCTGAAGGATGTTGACGTCAAGAGGATACAGGATGGATTGAAGAATGACCCATTTGTAAAATATCACCCAGAATGGCAGAAGGCGCTGAAGCAGATGCTTGCAATGAAGAAAAGGGCAGAACAGCAGGCATTGGCGCAGTGGGGACTTAACTTCGTCATAACAGATTATCTTCCAAAGAAATTAGAAAATAAGAAGACGTGGCTGCCTTAATCACAAAATAAAATATAATATGACAGGCAGAAGCAGGCAGCCCATCATCTGCGTTCTTGGAACAGGAATCAGCGGCGGAATAAAGCCAATTAATGTGCTTACAATCAGCACAATCAGTCCGAGGAATCCGCTGAAATAAAACACCAAAGAGAGTATCAGCGAGATTATAATCACGCAGAGAAGCTGGTAATTTATTATGTTAATCAATGTTGCGAAGATTTTTGTCAGCCAGAGGCATAAAAATGTTGCAATTCCGCCTGCAATCAATGCAACTGCAACAAAAACAACAAGGTATTTCATGTCCGTGCTCCCAAGCATCTGCTGAACAACTGCAATTGAGCCGTTCCTTGCCTTGTTTATTGTGAATGTTGTCACAAGCGCAATCAGCATTGAAACAGTATTGATTCCGCCAATCAAAATCAGATAGGAATATATTCCGATTCTGCCGACAATCTGGCTTCCCATGACAGCTGCCTGCGCAGGGCCGAGCCCGGGAAAAATTGAAACAAGAGTTCCGGAAAACACGCTTGCGCCAAGCGCCTTTGCAATATTTTTCTTTTTCAGCTTTATCATTTCAGTAACTCTTTGCGTCGGAATCACGACTTTCTCAAAAATGCTCATAAAAAGCATTGAAATTCCGAACATCCCTGAAAACATCGGAAAAAGCGGGTCCTTCAGCCCCAGATTGAATGTAATCAGCCCAAAAATCCCTGAAAGAAGGAAGACAAATGCTGACCAGAATATTTTGTTTGGATTTCCTGACTTGAAAATCATGTAAAGAACAACTGCAAGCAGAATCCAGCCAATGTAACTTTTAATATTCAGATAAATCCAGGGAATAATTTTCAAAAGAAGAGGGATTAATGCAATTGTTATTATCAGACTAAAAAGGCTGCCAATTAAAGTCAGTCTTACTGCTTCGTAAGCCATTCCCCTGAGCAGAAGCTTGTGGCCAGGCAGGACAGAGAGTGCTGTGTCGTCGTCAGGCGCTCCAAGAAAAATCGAAGGTATGAAATCAAGAAATGTGTGTGTTATTGACATTGAAACAATGAGACAGGCGACTGAAACAGGGCTGAAGTATTTGAAAAGATAATGCGAAACAGCCAGCAAAATTACTGCAACAAGGTTTATGTGGATGCCTGGTGTCACGCCTGTGATTATTCCAAAGAAGCAGCCGATAAGGGCAAAGATAAGGAACTCAATCATATCAACCGCACCTCATCTGCAATTATCTCCTGCTTGCCGTTGTATTCTTCTGTCGTGCCAATAACTTCTATGTTATCATTAACTCTCAAGTCAAGATAATCCTTTTTGTATATTATTATGCTGATTTTATTGTACTGTGACAGCTCTGCAATCAGCAAATCTCCCTTGTCATTAATTTTTGTGATTTTCCCATTCAAAACAACGTTCTCATTATTTTCAAGATTGCTTATTGTTTTCTCGTTCGGAGGGATTTCATCTGAAATAATAAACAGCAGAAATACCCCTGCAATGCTGCAGACAAGCGCTATTTTCAACAAAAGTTTCTCTTCCATGCAAATAAATAAGAATTTTTAATTTATTTATCTGCGTTGTAGCGATCGCTACAACGCGCATTTATATACTCTGGCTGCCTAATACAAACAACTGGTTCTCGGCTAGGAGGAAAAATGGATGCAAAATTAAAGAAAAGACTTATTGCTGGAGGCGTGGCAGTTGGGCTTTTAATTGGCGCAAGAAGCTGTATTGGGATAGAGCAAAGGATGAGCCAGAAACGGCCTGACTATCTCAAAAAAGAGCTTGAGAAGGAGATTGTAGAGCACAAGAGAGCTGACATACTTGAAGAGCTGATTGGCTTCTCGTACAGGACAAAAAAGGATTTCAACAGCGGATACAAGGCGCCTGAGGGATTCAGCAATGAACCTTATGACTTGTGGGTTGAAACGCAGAAAAATGAAAAGGGAGAATCTGTTGCGTACCTTGTAAACCATATGACTGGAAACAGGTATCCGGTGCTGAAAAATGACGTTGTCAAGAACGGAAACAGCCTTGACATTACTGGAAAAATAGGGGACAGCTTCCAGTGGCTCTATGAAACAGTAAGTGAGATGTTCGGCAGTTAGTTTTATATACTTTTTGTTTTTTTGATATTGCATGAATGTAGGGGTATTTTTGGACAGGGACGGCACAATAAATGTTGACAAGGAGTATGTGCACAAGATAGAGGACCTTGAATTTATTCCTGGTGTGCTTGAAGCACTGACAAAGCTTGCGAAAACAGACTACAAGATAATAATCATAACAAGCCAGTCAGGCATTGGCAGGGGGTTTTATACTCAAAGGGATTATGAGATTTTTACAAAGCACATGCTGGAAGAGATAGAAAAGCATGGCGGTAGAATAGACAGAATTTATTACTGCCCGCACCATCCAGATGCTGGATGCGATTGCAGAAAGCCTAAGCCAAAGTTGATATTAGATGGCGCAAAAGACTTCGATATTGATTTGTCAAAAAGCTACATGATTGGTGACAAAAAAGCAGATGTTGATATGGGCAGGAACGCCGGCTGCAAAACAATAAGTGTAATGACTGGGAAAGGCGAGAAGTCTGAAGCTGATTATGCTGCAAAAAATCTTGTAGACGCGATTGACGCAATAATTAATAAAAAGGTTTAAAAAACCTCCTTCTTTTAGGCAGTATCATGAAAAGGCTGTTTATTCCTGCAGAAGCTGAAGTTGATATAATGCCTGTAATAGAGAAAGCATTGAAAAAGCTCCCTAAAAAAATAGGTCTGCTGACAACTGCACAGCA
>CAIMOB010000050.1 GCA_903842985.1 uncultured archaeon | reverse complement strand
CCCTCCGCTTATCTTGTCAACATCGGTGTCAAGGATTTCCTTTAAATCAAACTCTTTTACTATTTTATCAAACTGGTTTTTTTCATCTGATTTATGGAGTAAAACAGAAACCTTGCCATGGTAGTGCTTCGGTATCAGGTCAACTGCCTGCGGTTTGTATGAAATTTTTATTTCGCCTGCCTTGACTTTCTCAAAGAACAACTGCGCTTCTGTGCCTTTGAAATATTCAATCAGTTCATCGTAGCTTGCTTCTTTATCTCCTCCAAAGTTCGGCTTCAGTGTGCCTGCAAGAATCTTTATTGCAGTTGATTTCCCGATTCCATTTGTCCCGACAATGCCGACTACCTTGCCAAAGATTGGCGTAGGCAGATTGTATAATTGGAATCCGTTTATCCCGTAGCGGTGTATCGGCTTCTGCTTCAGCTCCTCTGGAAGATTAATTATTGAAATTGCTTCATAGGGGCATTTCTTTACGCAGATGCTGCAGCCGATGCACAGCGATTCATCTATTATTATCTTCTTGTCAGCGCCTGGCTTGATGCACTCCTTTCCTACCCTGTTCACAGGGCATGCAGCCATGCAGTAATACGGGCAGTCAGAGCCGCCTTTGCAACGCTCCTTCCTGATAATTGCTATTCTCATAATGCTGGTTATTTTCAGATATATTTATAAATTCTTCTGCCCCAAAAATATATATGAAATGCGAGATTTGCAGGAAAAAGATTGAAGAGACGTTTTTGAAAAAGATGATTGGCACTTATGTGAAAGATGATAAAGGCAAGAAGCACACCGTCTGCTTCGAATGCCAGAAGAAGTTTCCAAAAAAAGAGGATATTCTCAAAAAGCTATAGTGATATCCGCCCCCGTGGCTTAGTAGCTATAGCGGCTGACTCGTAATCAGCAGATCGTGAGTGCAACTCTCACCGGGGGCTTTCGAGTAATGTAAAAATGTTAACAATAAGAAAAACACAAAAAATAGAAGGGATTCAAGAGCTTTTGCTGGGCTACCAGGAGGAAGTTGAAGTAAAAAGAGAATTAAGCGACACAGAGAAAGAGTTTGAATTGAAAAGCTATGAAAAAGAGCTGTCAAACCCTGACTTAAATTTATTTGTGATAAAGAAAGACCAAAAACCAATAGGGATTATGTCATACTCCATCAGAAAAAACGGCAACGGAAACCACTATGCTGATTTCAGCAGATTCTTTGTTGTGCCGGAGCATAAAAAAGAAGGCATAAGAAAGAGCATAGAAGAGACATTGAAGCCTTATTTCAAAAAAGACGGAATCAGGTACATGATAAACACTGCCGAATCAACAAACAGGGAAGAGATTTCAGACCTGAAGAAAAGCGGCTATATGCAGATAGGAAGATATTACGATGAAAGAAGGGAATGGCATGTTTACATGAAATGCATACAAAATGGACGCGTTAGAACAAGCAAATAAAGTATTCCTGCAGAACTTCCCAGCAGAAACCTGGTTTGAAAGGGCTATCTTATTCTCGTGGTACTGCAAAATAAGAAACTGCAAGTTCTGCTACATGTCAACGCAGCCTGACAAGACCGCTGTGAGAAGCAAAGAGTCGCTGATTGCGGAAGCTATTATCTGCAAAAATCTTGGCTGGGAGATTGGCGCTTTCTCCGGAGGAATTGACGCGTATTCGCAGGCAAATTTCAAAGAGATAATAAAGAATGTTTCAAAGGTCTGCGGAAAGCTCTGGCTGAATGTTGGCGCATTGGGCGAGAAAGAAATAAAAGAATATCTGCCGTACACCAAAGGGGTTGTCGCGAGCATTGAAGCAATAAATCCAAAACTGCATGATTTTGTCTGCCCTTCAAAGCCAGCTGCGCCCTATGAAAATATGCTTGACATTGCCGGAAAATACAACCTAAAGAAAGCAATGACAATGATTCTCGGGCTTGGTGAAACAATTGAAGATTTCGAATTATTAAAAGATTTCATTGAAAAGCACAAGATAGACAAAATCTACTTCTACTCATTGAATCCGCAGAAAGGAACCATATTCGAGAGCAGGGAAATGCCGTCTGCCGAGTACCAGGCAGAGTGGATTGCAAGAACAAGAATCGCGTTCCCAAAAATAGAAATTCTGGCAGGCATCTGGCTCAATAAAGTTGACCGTGTGCCATTGCTGCTGAAAGCAGGCGCCAATTCAATTTCAAAGTTTCCTGCACTTAAGGCATTTGGAAGCAAAGAAGCAAAAGCAATAGAACAGTCAGCAAAAGAGGCAGGAAGGAAATTCAAAGGCAGTTTGACAAAACTGCCAAAAATCAACTGGAAAGATGAAGTTGAAAAGCTGGAGTTGGATGAGATTTTGAAAGAAAAAGTTAATAAAAAGCTGAATTCTTATTTGTCCATGCTTACTCATACCTGAGCGCGTCAACGGGCTTCATCTTCATTGCCCTGTACGCTGGCACAGCCCCTGAAATCATTCCTATAATAAACGAGAAAGCCAAGGCGCCTACAATCAAATACCAGGGGAAATAGGATTCTATGTATGTTATGCCTGCGAGAACTGTGATATAAGAGACAAACTTGCTGATAAGCATTCCAAAAATTATCCCCACTGCGCCTCCGAGAAGCCCGAGCACGCCTGACTCAACCAAAAATATCATCAAAATGTCGTGATTCGCAGCTCCGACAGCCTTCATCACGCCTATCTGCGAAGTCCTTTCAAGCACAGATGTGAACATTGTGTTCATTATGCCGACACCGCCGACAAAAAGCGAGATTGCCGCTATCCCAATCACAACTGCCTGTATGATTGCCATGACTGTGCCGTAAGTGTCCCTCAAGTCATTAATTGTCTCGACACTGAAGTCCTCCTCGCCTTCCTTTACATTTCTGTATTCTCTTAGCCTCTTTTTAATTCGATCAGCAACCTGCTGGACAGCGCCTGCATCTGAAACCTTTGCCATCAGCATATCATACTTTTCAGGCACATTCAGTATCTCGCGCGCAGTCTCCATTGGAATGTAAACCTGCGCGTCATCCTGGGGGTTTCCAATCCTCTCCATTCCTCCAACAACATTAAAATTACGCCCTTCTATCTCTATGTTATCCCCAACACTGACTTTCTTTGAAAAAAGCTTTCCCTCACTTAAGGATATGCCTACATCTGCCTTGTACTTGTCTCCTTGTTTCAGCTCCCTTCCTTCACTGATTTTAAAATATGCTACTTCTGCTATCAACCTTCTTGACTCATCAAGAGGGTATCCTATAACATAGGTGTATTTTGTCTGGTCCTTAAACTTCATCTGCGCGAACTTGTAAATATAACCTCCTGCAAGGTCCACTCCCGAAACTTTTTTGATGACGTTCAAATCCCCTTCTTTTAACTCTATCCCGCCAACACTAAGGCCCATGAATGCTGACCCCGCAGTTACCATGATTTTATCAGTTCCCATCTGGTTAAACAAATCACCGATTGCCTTCTGGAGACCCTGCCCAAGCGAGACAAGGGAGACAACTGCAGCTATTCCTATGAATATGCCGATCATCGTAAGCCAGGACCTCAATTTTCTTGCCCTGAATGTCTTTATTGAAAGTTTGAAGTAGTCTCCAATCATTTTTTCCTCAATGCCTCAACCGGCTGCAGCTTTGATGCCTGGATAGCAGGCGTGACTCCTGAAATGGTGCCCATAAGGAATGAAAAAATCAGCGCCCCTCCTATCAAAAACAGCGAAAATGAAGCTTTTAATGTAACAATGCCGTATGCCTCTGCAATGAGCTGGACAAGAAAGCTTATGCCAAAACCAAGAATGATCCCAAGCGCGCCTCCGACAATGCCGATCATTCCAGATTCAATCAAAAACAAAATCAGGATGTGGCTGTTTTTCGCGCCTATTGACTTCATTATGCCGATGTCCTTTCTCCTTTCTGTCACTGCAGTGTACATTGTGTTCATTATGCCGACACCGCCGACAAAAAGCGAGATTGCCGCTATCCCTGTTATTACAACCTGAACCAAAGTCAGAATAGTGTTAAGGCTGCTTATCAGCTGCTGGGATGTCTGGACAGAAAAATCCTCCTCGCCTTCCTTCACATTCCGGTGTTTTCTCAAATCAGATTTTATATTTTCCGCAACATCAGAAGGTACAAATCCGGGATTTGTCCTCGCGAAAATAGATGAAACCTCGGTTTTCTCGTTAAAAATTTCCCTCGCAGTTGATAAAGGAATCCTTACAAGATTATCATGAATTATGCTGCCGACTTTTCTTTGCAATCCTACAATCTTGAACTCAGCATCATTTATAAGAATTTTCTCGCCTGTCTTCAAGTCTTTTTTAAACATGTCATGCGCAACTGAATAACCAAGAATCGCTGCATACTTGTCGCTTTCCTTGAACTGCCTCCCGTCCTCTACCTTGAAAAGCCCAACATTCTCTATCTCTTTTCTTGAATCCGCGTCTGTCGGGGTTCCTCCAACCTGCGCATAAACAACCTTGCCATTAAATTCGATTTTTGCGGTCTTGAACAGGATGCCTTCTGCCTTTTCAACACCCTTTGACTTTTTTACTACATCTAAATCATCTTCAGTCAGCTGCTTGACTGCAAGCGAACTTCCCATCGGCCCGAATGACGCGCCCCCTGCGCTGATTATTATCCTATCGATGCCGACTGACTCGAATTCGCTGTTTATGGCGTCCTTCATTCCCTGCCCAAGAGAAATAAGCGAAATTATTGCGGTCATTCCAATCAAAATGCCGACAACAGTAAGAAAAGCCCTTAGTTTCCTATTTTTAAAATTGAAAAAAGAAATTCTGAGGTAATCTCTTATCATTTTACTTTACGCTTTTTCTTCTCCCATCTTCTGTAGACAAAGTAAGCGATGACAAGGACAATCAAGATAAAGATTATTGTGCCCAGGCTGCTTCCGCTGCTCACGCCAAGCTTTTCGGCGCTGTACACCTTAAACTCAAGTTCAAGGTCCTTTGTGTATGGATTATTGTTTGCATCCATGTACTCCAGTATTAATGGGAGTTTCAGCGTGCTATCTTCAAAGCCTTTTACGTAAACCTTGAATTCAGCTGTTTCATAGTCATCAGAATCTATGTTTCCTATGTAAACCTCTTTCGGCGAGAGAATATCGTAATCTGCACTGTCTTTCAGTTTTACATTCATAAATTTTATGCCAGTCAGCCCCCTATTCACGACTTTCAATATCAGGTTGCCTGTCTGACCTTTGCCGTAGATTGTTGAGCTGTCAACACTGATGGAAATGTCAGGCTCAGCTCCCACAATAATGCCTACAATGTTTGAGAGATTGTAAAGCCTTCCGAGGTCATCATAATAGTTTATTATCACTGGAATTTTATATGGCTTTGATTCTGCGTCAGGATTCGCAACCAGCTTGAATGTAAATTTTGCATCCTCTCCAGGCCCAACCTGGTAAAGCGTCTTGACAATCCCTCCGCCGACTGGCGTGAATGGAAGCTCTGCATGGGTTGCTGGGCTTATGAGCGGCAGGCCGACTGTCACATATTTCAAAAACGAATCTGCATTATTTCTCAATTTTACGTTTATGTCAAATGCCTCGCCAGGCACAACGCTTTCAGGCATGGTTCCAACAGAATCAACAGAAAGAACTGCGTCAATTGTCTGTATTTTTATTGTCACAGCGCCGTCCATTGTTACGCTTGTCCCTGTTGTGTATTCAAAATCAAGTTCAGTATCGCCTTCAACGGCATTTTCGTCAACCTTTACCTTGTAATGAACAGTAACTGATTCGCCTGCCAGAATCTCCCCAAGGCTTCTGTCTGCGTTTTCATTAGGGTCAAGCGAGAAAGGGAATTTTGGCTTTAGCGTAAGCGTGAAATCAGGCGCTTTTGTATCGCCTATATTCCTTACTTTAAGCCATAAATCAACGTAGGAGCCTGGCTCTGCAGGATAAGGCTCATATTTTGTAGCCACAACCTGGAAATAGGCAGGTGAAAAATCAACTGTCGGGGTGATGGTCGAAGTCTCGATTGCAGCAGCTACCGGCACCATCAAAAGAAGCATTAAAAGCAGTTTTCTCATCATATCACCCTAACTTAAGTGTTTAACTATTTCTCCGTCCTTTAAAAAGATTACTCTTTCTGCCTTCCTTGCAAGGTTATTGTCATGCGTGACCATTACTATTGTCTTTCCCTCCTTGTTCAGCTTTTTCAGGAAATCCATTATCATGGCGCCTGTCTTGCTGTCAAGGTTTCCTGTTGGCTCATCTGCCAGTACAACTTCTGGGTCATTTACCAGTGCCCTTGCTATTGCTATTCTCTGCTGTTCGCCTCCGCTCAACTCAGAAGGCCTGTGATTTGCCCTGTCATCCATGTCAACAAGCTTCAAAAGATTCTCTGCTCTTTCCCTTCTTTTTTCAAAAGGAACACCCTGGAATGTCATTGGCAGCATTACATTCTCTATTGCAGAAAGTGTTGGAATGAGATTGAACTGCTGGAAAACAAACCCTATTCTCCTGCCCCTTATCTGCGCGAGCTCTGATTCAGAAAGCTTTGAAATATCTTTTCCATCCAGGAAAATAGACCCTTTTGTAGGAAGGTCGAGGCAGCCAATCATGTTTACAGAAGTTGACTTTCCGCTTCCGCTCGGGCCCTGGACAGCAACAAACTCATCTTCAAATATCTGGAGGCTGATTCCCCTAAGAGCCTGCACAGTTGTTGCACCCATTTGATATGTTTTCCAGACATCCCTAAGCTCAATTATTGCTCCTTTTTTGGCCATTTTTAAATAAAATTTAATATTGAATATAAATGTTTCCACTCCAAAAGCTTTTTAAATAACCAATGTTAAAATCAGCTTATGAGAAAGGAAAAACGCAGCAGGGGGGCAATATACGTTGCCGTGTTTATTGCAGCAATAATGGTTACGAGCGTTCTTGGATTTATTTTTGGGGAAAGGGACCAGGAGTCAATGACATACAAAAATCACGATTTCTACAAGAAAAATCTGAAATGGGTAACTAAAATAAATGGAAAAGACGCTGCCTTTGATTACTTCCCTTCAGAGGTTGAATCAATAAACCTAAGTGAAAACGCAAAAAATAAAATCCTGAATTCAAGGATGGTTTACGTAACCTATGACCCAAACCAGACAAATGATGCGGTTGGTTTTGCGCAGTTCGACTTGAACCAGAAACTTATGCTGATTAATGTTTACGTTGCAAACGGAATGACCAAAAACAACAAATATGGGATTCAAATAATAACCTGCGAGAATGCAACGCAGTTTGTGCCTGTTGTTGTTCTGGAGCCCAGCACAAAAAATGTAATAAAAGAGGAAGGCAACTGCCTAATACTTGATGGGGACCCGCTAAAGCTTAAGGACAGGCTGCTTTATGGTGTTTTTGGAGTAATTGAAAATGAGTAAGAAGAAAAAAATAAGAAAAATAAAGCACGAGGAAAAAGCGCATAATGAAGAAAAGCATATTGAAAAAGAGACAGATTACAGTTCAAAATTCCTGATTTACTTTTTTATATTCCTGATTGTTATTTTTGGGGGGATAATTGCGCTGAGGTACTTTTACAATCAAACTCCAAAAGTTCAGTCTTATTCATACGGCGGATTTGTTTTCACAAACGTAACAGGGCTTTGGTATGTTGAAATGCAGAAGACAGGAGGAGATATAATATACAATGTTCCGCTTCACTTCGGGCCATTGCAGCTTCAAGATATATCCATAGACAAGGAAGTAAAAAGATTAAGCAAGTTCAAACAGGTTTATTTAACATTCGACCCAACAGCACAGGGGCTTAATTATGTCGCGCTTGCAGCATCTGAGCTTAGCATAAATCTCGCGCAGACCCTTGACACAACTCCAATCGCTGCCTGCACAAAAAACATAACAGATGCCTGTGCAAATCGGCCAATTATAGACTGTGATTCAGGTGTGCCTGCAATAGTTCTAAACCCTTACGGAAGCCTGAACATTTCTGTTCATGAAAACTGCGTAGAATTGAGCGGCGAGGGTATAAATTTGGTAAAGGCTGCAGATAGGTTGCTTTTGACTTTATTTGGAATTATGAACTAACGGAATTTCTTGTGTCTTTTATACAAATAGATAAAAGAAATCAATTCCAGTATCGCTATTAGGTATATCACAACGCTTAGGAGCCAGAGCCTTCCAAGCTCCCTTGACGCTATTCTTATCGGCTTTTCCAGTATTTTAAATTTTGTTTCTGGCTTCAAAGCAACAAGTGAGATTTCTATTGAATTATTTGATACTTTCTCTAATGTAATCATGATATCATCTAAATTATCTCCAGTTATATCAACTGTTTTTGATTCGTGAAGTTTTACAGTAACAGTTATCGGCTCAGAATCTATTAAAAGCTCTGCAGAATTGCCTGAAATGCCCAGTATCGTCAATGAATGTTCTACCCCATCAAATATGAAAATCCATTTTTTGTCAAATGACAATGGCATGTCGAACAAATCATGCTCATCAAGGTTTCCAAGATTGGCATTTTCTCGAAGATTGACTGCCACTCTGCATGGAATTATTAAATCTGGAATTGTGAAACGGCTCATTGCATCAACACACACTCTCCTTGCAACTCCGTTTGTGCAAGGACCCCAGTCATTGCAAGCCCAGAAAGGTTTGCAGGAAGGAACCTCAAATCCTCCGCCTCCTCCTCCACCGCCGCCCCCGCCTCCTCCTCCTCCGCCGGAAGGACAGGTTGGGCAGGAAGGGCATGAAGAAAATATAAAAAATGAGTCAGTGACCCATGCAGAACAACTTGTCTGGTCGCAGCTTTTGACACGCCAGTAATATATGCTGTCTTTTGAAAGGTTTTTAATTGTTGTTGGAGGTATTGCACTTGCGTTATCATAAACCAAGCTCGAAAAATCGCAGTAAAGGCTGAGTTGGAGTTGGTCATGGACAGGATCATGTTCAGGGTCTGTGCCAGATGTCCAATTAAGCTTCACTGTTGTGTTTAGGGTAGAATGCTGGTCCTCCAAATGAGGCGTTGTTGGCGCTCCATTTGTTATTGAAAAGTTTTTTGATATCTCAGCTGAACATGCGCCGATTGAGTCACAGGTTTGAACGCTCCAGGTATGTGTTGTTCCAAAAATAAGACCTGTCTCTGCTATTGGAGACGTTGCATAGCTTACAACCGCACCATCAAATTTGAATATATTATAAGTTGAATCACCGTCAGGGTCTGTGTAATTTATCCATTTGAGCGAGACAGAAGAATTATGTGTGTTTGCCTGGTCTGTCAAGCTAGGTGCTGGAGGTGCTGCATTTGTTACTGAAAAGCTGTCTGGTATCCATGCAGAGCATGCGCCGATTGAGTCGCAGGTGCGAACTTGCCAAATATGGGCTGACCCTGTATGAGTCGGGCCGTAGCTAAGTCCTGATTTTGACTGTGGTGATGTTGCCGGGTTGATTATTGAGTCTGAATCAAACTGGAATTCATCTTGAACTGTGTCGCCTTCAGAGTCTGTGCCAGATATTGATGTCCAGGCTAGCGAGACAAATGTATTGTGTGTGTTTGCCTGGTGTATTGGTGTTGGCGCTGTTGGTGCTGCATTTGTTATCATGAAACTGCTTGATTGCCATCCAGAGCAGCACATTGCATTACAAGTGCGAACTTGCCAGGCATGAGTTGCCCCAGTATAAGTTGGTGGACCGTAGCTAAGTCCGGATCTTGATTGCGGGCTTTGCGCAGTTGCGTTTGTGATTCCATCCAGCTGAAACTCATCATGCGTAGGATAGCTGTCTGCGCCAAATGTCCAGGAAAGAGATACACTGTTTGAGTGTTGGTCGGCATGTGGCGTAAGTGTTGGCACCGAAGGTGGCGCGCACAAAGTCACATTGACCCTTGCTGCCTGAAACGAATCTGCAATGCCTGTGTTCGAGCCTGCAGCAGTTGATTTGGTTGCGCTGACTGAAACACTCCCCCCTGGATTAAGGTTGAGGTTTGGAACATCATAGTATCCGTTTGAGAAAGAGGTTACTGTTTTGACACAGCCGTCGCCAGAGCACCCGCTTACTGTGACTGTGACACTTGCTCCGGAAACAACGCTGCCATCCATATAATGAATATAACCATCGCACGTCCCCAACAATATTGGCGCATAGACAACAGGAATAGCTAATAAAACCAATGCAACAAGTAAAAACCTCTTCATATTCTTCATTATTATTCGCCTATTTAAAAAATTATTGCAAATCCGTGCGGTTGTAAAAGATGTGAGCGCCTCCAATATCATTAATGTTAATAAACTGGCCCTCGCTTGACAGCATTGTTTCAAAAGGATTTATTGGCGCCAGCGGGCTGTAAAGCATGAATTCCTGGCTTGAAACATTCCACTTCATCAGATACCTATATTTATCGCCAAGGGTTGAAAGATATTTTGTTATGTTTGCTGTAAACTCATAAGGATATGTTGGCGTGTTCCAGCCGGACAATAGGCTCAGGTTCAAATCACCAAAATTGTTGCCATGACAGTAAAGGTTTGTTTTGTTGTCTTCGAAATAAATGAAATAACTCATATTTTCGTTGAACTTGTCAAAAGGATTTATTGGCGCCAGCGGGCTGTAAAGTATGAATTCCTGGGCTGAAGCATTCCATTCCATGACATATCTGTAAGATTTATTTATCTGCGAAAGCGCACCTTCAACAGACTTGTTTGTAAGATTTGCGCAGAAAGATACGAGATTCCAGCCCTGCTCAAGCGGGATGAAGCAGACAGGAAGGATTTCAAGTCTAACCACTGCCCTGCCAGTCATGGGGCTGGGTGTTTTTTCGCCGGTTTTTTCTGCAGGGAGGTTGAAAAGATAAATCGATAAAACCAGCATACAAACAAGGATTGCGCAGAACAAATACTTCATACCCCTTTTCATAACATAATAGAACTGTTTTTTATTTAAAAAGCTTTATCTTTTTTTAAGATAAACATTGAGTTTGCCGGCATGATGGCCAATAAACCTATTTAAGCGTATAATTCTCTAAAAAACATCTCAGACTTTCTTTGCAGTAAATGTCAATACAACGTTTCTACTGCCTGCCAATGCATCAGATGGAACAACCAATTTAACTGATGCATTAAACTCATTTTTGCCTGTTCCAGATTTTAGGTTCTTGCACAATGCAACAGATGCATTAGCTGTATTTATTTCCTTGTATGTGTTCAAATAGGCTGAGTCATTGCAAGCGTTTGCTTCTGTTACCCAGCCAATCATCTCAAAGTCCGGAGCTGTTCCGCCTATCCATGCGGCAGCTGATGCGCTTGCTGAAACATTAACCATTTCGTTCACTGTTCCGTCATTTTTAATTTTGATGTATTGTTCAGGCCAGGACCAAGTACCGCCAATAGCGTTTGTGTTGTTGCTTTCAAGTGTGGCACTTAAGTTATCTCCTACAACTCGTCCATCTCCAAAGTTAACGTTGTATTTGACAGATAGTGAAACCTCTGAGGTTATATTAATTGATACATTCCCCAGAAGACTGCATGTGATAGTGCATACTGGGCATAGACTAACAATAAACGAGTCCGTTGCCCATGGAGAGCATCTCTCTGGGTCACAGGTTTTGACACGCCAGTAATAGATGCTGTCATTTGAAAGATTAGTCATTATTGTTGGAGAAGTTGCACTTGTGTTGCTGTAAAGCAGGGTTGAGAAATCATAGAAATGACTGAACTGGAATTCGTCGTGGACTGGGTCGCCTTCAGGGTCTGTGCCAGATGTCCAGTTTAGACTTACATTAGTTAATGTTGTTGAAGGCTGATGTACCAAAATAGGTGCTGTTGGCGCTTCATTTGTTATTGAAAAGCTGTCTGATACCCAGGCAGAGCATCCGCCTGCGGCTTCACCGAGTGAATCGCAAGTTCTGACACGCCAGGTATGATCTGTTCCTAAAACAAGTCCGGATATTGCTTGCGGCGATGTTGCTGGATTGATTATTGCCTCTGAATCAAACTGGAATTCGTTGTGAACTGGTGTGTCACTTTCAGAGTCTGGATAAGATATCCAATTGAGCGAGACAGATGTGTTGTGTGTGTCTGCCTGGGCTGTCAAGTTAGGTGCCGGAGGCGCTGCATTTGTTATTGTAAAGGTGCTTGAGCCCGGAGCAGAACAGCATTGATCATTGCATGTCCAGACTCTCCAGGTATGTAGGATATTATAGCTAAGTCCGGATTTTGATTGCGGACTATTCGCAGTTGTGTTTATAGTTCCTAAATCCAATCGGAATTCGTCATGCTGAGTATAGCCCCATGGGTCTGTGCCAGATGTCCAGGACAAACTGACAGAATTTATGTGCTGGTCAGCCTGAGGTGTAAGCGAAGGACTTGTAGGCGGATTGCACACAGTTACATTGACCCTTGCTGCCCCGGACGGGTTTGCAATTCCTGTATTCACGCCTGTAGCAGTTGATTTGTTTGCGTAAACTGAAACAGTCCCTCCTGAGTTAAGTTTGAGGTTGGCAATAACATAATAGCCAGTTGATTCAGAAATGTAATGCCCAACACAGCCGTCGCCAGAGCACCCGTTTACGGTAACTGTGACAGTTGCTCCGGAAAAGGCGTTGCCGTTCATGTAATGGATGTAGCCGTCGCATGTCCCCGTATATACATCTCCCGCATAAGCAAGAGGAACAGCTAATAAAACCAATACCGCAAGTAAAAACCTGTTCATATTCTTCATTATTATTCACTTATTTAAAAAATTATTGTAAATATGTGCGGTTGTAAAAGAGGTGGGCGCCTCCGGCATCCTCGATATTTATAAACTGGCCCTCGCCAGACAGTATTGTTTCAAACGGCTTTAAAGCTGAAAGCGGGCTGTAAATCATGAATTTCTGGGATGAAGCATTCCACTTCATTACATACCTGTATTTACCGCCAAGGGTTGAAAGATATTTTGTTATGTTTACAGTAAACATGTAAGGATAAGTTGGTGCGTTCCAGCCGAACAAAAGGCTCAGATTCAAATTGCCGAAATTAGTGCCCTGGCAGTAAAGGTTTGTTTTGTTGCTTCCTTCAAAATAAATAAAATAGCTTAGATTTTCATTGAATTTTGTAAAGGGATTTGAAGAGGAAAGCGGGCTGTAAATCATGAAGTTCTGGGATGAAGCATTCCATTCCAGGATATATCTATATGAGCCGCTTATCTGCGAAAGCGCAGTTTTAATTGATTTGTTTGTAAGATTTGCGCAGAAAGATACGAGATTCCAGCCATGATCAAGCGGGGTGAAGCAGAAAGGAGCAATTTCAAATCCAACCACCGCTGCTCCAGTTAAAGGATTGGATATTTTTTCTGCAGGTGAGCCTAAAAGATAAATTGATAAAATCAACATAAGAACAAGAATTGCGCACAGTAAATACTTCATACTTCTTTTCATAGCTGACCATAACTGGTTTTTATTTAAAAATCTTTAGATTCTTTTAAGATAAATCTTGAGTTTGCCGGTATGATTGCCAAGCGATGCGCCTTCTGGCACAGTTGCTGTCACATTCACTGTTTTTTTCACATTTCTTTCAAGAACAAAGTTATTATCTGAAACCACAACCCAGTTTTTTAAACTGCCTGACACAACCATCTGCACAAGAACAGGCTCCTGGTAATTGTGCATTAATACCACCTGCTGCATTCCGCTGTTGCCTGCAGACATTTTTCCAAAATAAATCATGCCTGGAATTATCCCTATGCCAAAGCCTGATGTATCATTAGTGACTTTAAGGAGCAGGTTATACTCCTGATAATGCAAAATTTTGCTTCTGGAATAAAATATCGACGTAATTACTAGTACTATGAGTATAACAATCAACAGCAAAACCAATGCATTTGAAATGCTAAATTTATGTCTCTTCTTCATTTTTCTTTCTCTTCCAGAACCAGATAAGGTTGATAATTACAAGCAGAATCAATATTAATATCAGAATGTTTGTTGTTGTCAAATACCTTCCCATTCCTCCCCCTTTTGCAGTCATTGCAACTTCCCCTCCCGTCAGCACATCTATTGTCCCATTTTTGTATGAATAATGTTTCTCATCACTTCCTATCTCATTAAATGTTAGCGCAATGCTTATGTCATAGCTGCCTGCCTGAATGTTTGCGGTGTTGAAATAGCCAGCTAGGTTTTTGATTTCCCATGGGTTCAATCTCTTTTCAGAAGCTGAAAAAGTCATTAATTCCTTGCTATTATCCAGCACCTTAACATCAGCAAAAAGATTTTCAACAGGGTCGTTCCATTCGCTTTGAACTCCTACTTTGAATTCATTAACCTGTTTTTCGTAAACCTCCTTTGTGTAGTTTATTATTTTTACATTTAAAATTCCTATCATAAACCTGTGTTCAGCAGTTGTTGTTTTCTCGTCGTACTGGACTGTTGCAACTGCCCTGTAATTTCCCTGCTTCTGTCCTTTTGTGTTCCATTTTGCATTCAGGGTTGCACTGCCAAACAAATCCACTGGCTTCTCGTCTGTTGTTACTGAACCAACCTTTTCATTTCCGCTGTAAATGTCAATGACTGCCTTTGCGCCATTGATTTTTAATGTTCCCAAATTTCTTACAGTTACTATAAACTCAGCATCCTTCCCAAGTTTTGCATCTTTTGCATTCAAAGACGCTTCAGCGTATTTTCCCGGATATTGGACAAAAATAGTGATTGGAGACAATACCTCGCCCCTTGCGCCCTCAGGCCCGCCTGTTCCTGTTGATTCTGTTGCAATGAACATTATTGTATGTTCGCCTGGCTTTTCTATCTTTTCAGGAAGCTTCAGGCTGACAGTCGCCTGGCCAGATTCTCCAGGTTTTATGAAAATCGTATCTGAACTCAGGGTTGCGTATTCTGCCAAATCACCACTAAGCCGAAGTTCAACGTCCATTGCATTGGCCATATTGCTCCTAAGGTTGTATGTTAACTGTGTCTCAAGGTTCGGCTTGAAGTTTAGTTTGGTCTCTGCAGGGGAAACGCCAATTGAATAAGCTATTGGAAGAACCAGCAGGAATATTAAAAGCGCAGTTAACCTCTTCATTATCATTATGTGTTTGGCAAGAATTTATATACTTTTCTAAAAAAAATAAAAAAATAAAAAATATTTTTATTTCGCTTGAACAGCGCTGAAAGTCAGCACTACATTTTTCTTACCGCTTG
>CAIMOB010000049.1 GCA_903842985.1 uncultured archaeon | reverse complement strand
CTGCTTTTACAGCTGGCGGGGTCCGGCTCAAAGGGAAAAGAGGAGATCCCAACGCAGGCACCTTCACAACCGTAGGTTTCTGCAGCAAGCCACTTCAGACGCGGCAACATCTGGTTCATGTAATCAACAAAGGAGACTATCCCGCCTTCGTACTCGAATACAACTGACTTGTCTGTTCTCTCATCTTTTAAAATTATTTTGACTCCTTTGTTAAGGAAAGCCAATTCCCTCAATCTTGCTGCAAGCGTCTCAAAATGGAATTCAATCAGCTCAAATATTTCCTTGTCAGCCATGAATGTTATTTTTGTCCCTGTTCCGTCTGATGTGCCTACGATTTCCAGCTCAGACGCCTTTTTCCCTTTCCTGAATGTCTGGCGGTAGAGCTTTCCATCTCTTTTTACCCAGACATCTAATTTTTCTGACAATGCATTTACAACAGAAACACCAACGCCGTGAAGCCCGCCTGAAACCTTGTAGACTTTTGACTCAAACTTTCCGCCTGCGTGGAGCGTTGTCATTACTATTTCCAATGCAGGCACCTTAAGCTCAGGATGAACGTCAACTGGAATGCCTCTCCCGTTGTCTATAACTGTGATTGAATTATCCTTATGGATTATTACTCCTATTTTGTTGCAGAAGCCTGCCAATGCCTCGTCTATTGAGTTGTCAACCACTTCGTAGACCAGGTGATGCAGGCCAGGCAATCCAGTTGTGCCTATGTACATCCCAGGCCTTTTCCTGACAGCTTCAATGCCTCCAAGTACCTGAATCTCTTCTGCTCCATATTTCTGTTTTTCTTCTGCCATTTTCGCCGAGAAAATATACTGTTTAGGAAGCTGGTTTTGTTTATAAATCTTGTGTTTTTAAAATGGCTTAATAGCGTCTATAAACGCATTATAATTGGGTTTGAGGTGTTTGGGTGTGGATTTGTTTAGAATATTGAAAATAAAGCATTTCAATTTAAATTTTATTGTAGTGTATTCTATAAAAACTTAAATAAGGGTGCCATTAAACAAACAATATGTCTCAAAAATTAAAGAAACTGCCTTCGGTAATTAGAGAGAATAAATTCAACAAAGAAGGCCTTGTTGAAACTGAATTCAGGATTTTAGTCCCTGCATACATTGGCAGCCAATTGGGATTCAACACGCTTGGAAAAAATTATCTTGAAAAAACATTTTATCCGGAATTAAAAAGACGGGGAGTTCTTCCGCTGTGCCCGTTTGCTGCCTGTGACGAATATCTTGATTTTTCAAAATTAAATGATGAAATGAGTGCAAAAGAATTTAAATTATTCTGGTCAAGATTCAATGACTTAATTGGCATTGTAAATTATGAGACATTGATGCCGCGCTCCAAATTCATGATTGCTTTGTTTGACGGAAGCCATGCTTCAGACGATGGCTTGTGCGCAGAAGTCGGCTATTTCGCTCCAAGGCACGGCCACATTATCGGTATCAGAAGCGATTTCAGGCTGTGCGAAAACATCTCTGCGCTGATTAATCCGGCGATCAGATATTTTATTGACAAAGGACCGTATAAAGGACAATTTTTCTCAGGACCGAATGCGTATGAAACTGCATTTGATGGAATTGAAAAACTTGCACGAGATATCAGGTGCGGAAAACAATAACTCAAATATTCTTCTCTATCTTCTCCATCACTTTGTCCAGTGCAACGAAGAGATTCCTGTCTGTGTGCTCTGCTACGTGGATTGCTCCGTTGTCAATTGCCTTCGCTTTCAGCTCAAACAGCTGGCTGTTCTCTGTTGCGTGCACTGACTTCAATGAGACGCTCACCTCTGTCAGGTTCGCTCCCCTGTCTGTCAGCTTCCGCACGTAATTGCCAACCATCTTCCGCACAATGAACAAGGTAGGCCTGTCAAGCTCCTTGAACCCCACAAGATTTATGTTTCCGCCAAGGTTTATGGTCATGTTTCTACCCCCGCTTGCTTTTCGTAAGAACCCGTTTAAAACACATTATAAGGGGTTATAAGACAATATTATTTATAAATGTTTCGCGATTTT
>CAIMOB010000048.1 GCA_903842985.1 uncultured archaeon | reverse complement strand
TGAGCAATGAAGTGGTCCAGCTCAGCCCGGACAACGCAGCCCCATTGATGGATGCCCTGGTACAGGGCGCAGGAGTGCCCAAGACCCTTGGTGTCTGCCAGACAAACGTGTTTGACATCGCAGGCCCGATACAGCAGCTTGACCAACTTCAGGATGAGCTAACTGTCACACCAACAGACAACTATGGCCCAGCCTTGGGAACAATGGCTAAGAGGATTGGTATGGATCTCTACACAGACATAACCAAGCTCTTCCAGGGAGGTAAATAAGATGGGGCTGCTCAGGAAGCTCTTCAATTATGGGGCAGTATTCCTTTTGGCTTATACCCTCGGCAGATGCAGTGCGACGAACCAGTACAGGAATGAGCTGGAGCAGCAGTCCCAGCCCGTATCCTACTACTCAGAGAATCTGCCAGACATCAGCAATATAGACTGGGAAGATTTCATCAAATACGACGCCAGCAAGGAGACAATTGACAGGGTGATTGAAGGGCTATGAACACCACCCTCCAAGGCTCTGTGCTTGAGATATATGCGGCTCAGCTTTTCAGTGACCAGGGCAAGCTAAGAGTCAGGAGGAATGTGCTCTACGAGCAGAAGGTCCTCTTCCGAAACCCGCTCAAGCGGGGAAGGGGCGGCAACAAAATAGTCGCCCAGATCGATGTAGAATATTGGGACCTTGCGGGAAAGACCATAGTGGAATGCAAGCATTACCCCGGCGGCGAGGTCGGTCTTGAGGAAGTGGTCGAGTTTTATGTCCGGGGAAAGATAGTGGAGCACAACCATTACCTGATGATAACGACAGGAACGTACACCGAATCCTCCAGGAAGATGGGGAAAAAGCTCGGCATAAAGCTGGTTGATCACGACGGATTGGAAAAAATGGACTACGAGAGATTAAGCATCATGGGAATGCTCAGGGCGAACCTTGGCAAGAGGCCAAGCCTTGAGGAGCAGCTGAGGAAGGTCCACACGAGAGGATACGATACTCATCAATATTCGAGGCAAATAAAGCTTATCGATTGATATCAAAGCAAAGAACAATACAAACCAAGGAAGGATGAAAGATGACAGATGACACACAGGAAACCGGAAATGAACAAAAAGAAAGGCAACGGAGGTATTCAGAGATTATTAAGGCTGTTACCAGACATTTAGACGACATCTGTGAACCTATCCCTAATGCGCAGAAAGAGGCAGATAATGCAGACTTTCTCGATAAACCAATAGAATTTACTCCCTTAACTCGAAAAGAGAGAAAGGAGCGGGTAAAAATGTATCACAAACTAAAGATTAGAGAGTATGCTATGCAATATCCCCTGCTTGTCAGGCCCCTAATTGAAACATGGCATGTTTTACGGGAAACAAGATTGGAAACTTTGTATGAAAGGCAGCTAAACAGGGTAAGATCTGAGAAAGAGCAATTGCTCAAGGATCAAAACGAGTTTCGTGACACAATAATACAGAAAGGACGTGAAAGAGCAAAATTGTACGGCACACTAGTTGATTTACAAGAAAAAATCGAAAGATACGAATTTTGCAAGAGGGGGATAAATCTTCAAAAAATCGAAATGGACAAAGCGATTGCCGTAAAAATCAAAGGGGATAATATCCAGGATGTTGTCGATCATGAGTTAATCCCTGAGAAATGTTACCAGATGGATGTTCAGAGCTTGAAAATGTACAAAGAAAGGCTTGAGACAATAAATAGAGAAGCCATTCTGAAATTGGATATCATATACATGACTGTTGTCAAGACAGGTAGGTCATATAAAATTCAGAAGAACGAAATTGATTGCTTGTACAGTAAGTATAATTTGGTCACTACCCTGATAGAAAAACTCGCCGATCTTGAGAAATGGGTTATGGACAATGAGTCTTTATCAGCCGAGGTTATGATAAATAGTATTGACAATCTTGAGAAGAAGCTAAGGGACCCTAATTTCAGAGGTTTCAGCTGGTATGAATATGTTGAAAATATAACTAATAGTTGAGTGAATAAAAATAAAACAAACCAAGGAGGCAAGAAAAAT
>CAIMOB010000047.1 GCA_903842985.1 uncultured archaeon | reverse complement strand
TAAGAAACATATAGTCAGCCATATCTCGCACAACTACCAAAAAAAGCTGAAAGTCTACGAGATTCACAAGCCAAGAAGGGTTATTCCGCTTGGGATGAAGGTGCTGATTGCCTATCTTTCTGTGCTTTTCTTTTTCAATCTTGTTTATTTTTTTATCGGGCTGAAGGCGCCGATTGCATTCTTTGCAGGGCAGATTATACAGGGAGTTCCTGCGATGCTGTGCACAATTATCTCAATAATTGTTCTCGGACTTGTCATCGGCGGCATTTATTTAAGGAAAAAATTTGCATACTATCTTTCTCTTGCCTGGTTCGCAATTGCTGTGCTTGATTCGCTCATCTCCCTTGTCACGCTCAGGACAGAGTTTGCCGCGACAAGGAACATGGTTCTTTTGTCATCTGCAACTGTGCTTTTCATCAATCTTCTTGGCGCATGGTATGTGGCGTCTGAAAAAAAATACTTTTTCGAAAAGACATTCCTGCTGAGGAAGCCGATGTTCGTCGACAAGGCATTTGTCGTGTGCATGATACTGTTTATCGCGCTGGTGCTTTTAATCGGCATATTCATCGGCTATGATTTTTATTCGCAGAACAAGTATTACGCTGACAATCTGGTCAGCGAGCTTAACGGCAAGACAGGCGACCAGCAATTAGACATCTGCCGCGGAAAGGAAGGCGCTGAAAAAGACATGTGCCTGATTATCGCTTCAATGAAGCTGGACATGCCTAATTTATGCTCAGAAATATCATCAGATTTTTATAGGATGACTTGTTTAAGGGCACAATGAGAATGGGAAAAAGAGGCCAAATTACAGTATTCATAATAATCGGAGTTATACTGCTATTTTCAAGTGCATTGGTCATATATCTTAAAGACAAGGTGCAAGGGATGCCGGTTGGAGTGAAGACAGCTGTTGAAGAGGTTCCTTTAGAGATAAAGCCAGTGCAGGACTTTATCACTTCCTGCGTCGAGCAGATTGGGGAAAAAGCAATAAGAAAGCTCGGAAGCCAGGGCGGATTCATTGATGTTTCTCAGTTTAAGGCAAGCATGACAAATCCGACAGAAACAAATGCAGTGTATTTTGTTCCCGGGCTGAAGCTGCCCTACTGGTATTATCTCAGCAGTCCGAACACATGTTCAGGCGACTGCGTGATCACCAAAAACATACCTCCATTGACAGGCTCCGACCCAATCTCATTTGAATCGCAGATAAGCAGGTATGTAAATGAAAATTTAAAAACCTGCCTTGGGGGATTCCAGAATTTCAAGCAGGAAAGCTTTGACGTTGCTGAAGTTAGCGATGTAAGCACAAAGACAACAATCGGCGAGACAACTGTTTATGTTGAAGTCAATTATGTCATTGACGTTACAAAGAACGGGGTCAAGCAGAGGATGACAAGGTATATTGCCCCGCTTTCGGTAAACCTAAAAAATGTTCATTCGCTTGCCAGCGAGATTGTTTCTCAAGAAGATGAACTGCGTTTCTTTGAGATGACAACGCTAGAGCTCGTTGCATTATACTCAGGACTTGACCAATTTGCGCTTCCTCCTATTTATGATATTGAAACAACGATTCAGCCTTCTGTTTCTGGCTGGCTGGTGTCAACAGTGAAGCAGAATTTCCAGCAGCTTCTGCTGTCGTTAATCCCAAGATTCCAGTTTGGCGGCGCGCAGAACTATAATAGGGTAATGGTCGGCGACCCTGTCAGGCAGCGCCTTAATGTTGATGATTTTATTATTCCGACTGACAAGAGTTTTCCAAACCTAAGGATTACGTTCTCCTACCTTAACTGGCCTATCTACATGAACATAAACGACGCGAAAAAAGTGAAGTCGGAATCAATGTCAATATCAAAGTTCCTGCCTTTCATCGGAATGCACAGGTATGAGGCTGCGTATGATATTTCATACCCTATTGTTGCAGAGATTAAAGACAAGACAGCATTTAACAACAGGGGCTATGATTTCATTTTTGCTGTTGAAGCAAACATAAGGGACAACCATCCGCTTCAGGCAGACTCTTTTTCCCTGCCTCCAATCGAATACGGCGCTTCCCTGCTCTGCAACGAAGAGCAGAAAGTCACCAAGAATTTCACATTAATTGCAAAGGACTCTGCCACAGATGATATGCTTAGTAACGTCTCTGTCAGCTATAGGTGCGGAGACGTAACCTGCCAGATAGGTGTAACTCAAAAAGGCAAGCTGATTGCAAGTTTGCCCCAGTGCATAGGCGGAATCGTGCAGTTCAGCGAATACGGCTATATTATGAAAGGTGTGCAGATAAGCACTGCACCAGGGGATGTGCAGTTTGTTACTGCTTCAATTGACAAGATTGTTCCAATCACTGTGAATGTAAAAAAGAAGGAAGTTGAGCTGCATGTGAAGAAAAAAAGTGACTGGACAGGTGTCCTTGGCGAGTCGATAAGAAGCGGTCTAGGTGTTGGTGCTATTTTGGGAGTTCCTGGTATTGTGATGGGTGCTGCTTATGGTGTTTACCGTGAAGGAAGCGGGCCAGGTTTTGAAAGCATGGTCAGATGGTTCCAGTTCAACTCTAATGCTGTGAACCTTGACCCTAACGAACAAGCAACTATTATACTTGAGAGAATCCCGCAGGCAGGCGAAGACGATTTCACGTCAACAAATATATTTAACTGGAATACTTCCCAAAAAATGGACCTTGCACCCGGCAGATATAAGGTAAATGCTAACCTAATACTCAACCACAAGGTAGTTGTTCCTGAAGACAAAAGAGCATTCTGCTACAAGGCAAACTGGTATAATTATATTGGGTTTGGCAGCGAGACATGCACCACAATGAAAATGTTAGAGTTTAATCAGTTCTCAAGAGGCGGGCTTGTGTTCGAGTCAGAGAGCACATACTTCAGGGTGACAAAGGAAGATTTAAGAAAAGGGAAACTTACATTTTATGTATTGTCCATGCCTGACGGGTTTGTGATAAACGAAGACGGGACAACAAAGCCTGCATTGAAGCACAAGGACCTTGAAATTTCAGGAAAATTGGAAAACTACTCTACCTGGTACCGGGGCTACCTTGAGCCGGAGTTCAAATGAAAGCATATCTTTGGTCAACAGCATTGCTAATGATTTTCCTAGTCATCACCATCCCAATAATTTCCTCGAATGTTCTTGCAAGCCTAAGCGTGACTACAACAGGCGAGGACAAGGTAGACGGATTTTTGAAAACATATGACAGCGTGAACATACTTGCGCACAGCTCAAAGACTGGCCTGAATGCATCTGATGTGAAGCTGAACAATGAGAACACATTCACAAGCTGCGCTGCAGGCGTCACAGGCGGAACTGACTGCAAATATTTTGTTGATAGCGACAGCATGAGGCCTGGCGCAAATGAATATACTGTTACTGCCGGAGATGAGAATTTCACAGGCTATGTTTACATTGATGGCATAAATCCAAGAGTTACTGTTTCAGCTGCAGGATTTTCGCAGTCAAAAGGCAACATAACTGTTTCGTACCAGGTTACTCATGATCCTGTTGATTCTTCAAGCATTTCCGAAACTCCGGGCAGAAGCTGCCCTGGCATAAAAAGGATTGAGTTCATTGCAGATGATGGTGTAATTGCAACAAAGCAGGTAAACCAGACTCCATACAACTGTAATTATATCCCTAACGGAGTGCAGACATTCCATGTCCCAGGCACAGGCAACAAGAAAATATGTATAATAGCGTATGATAACTTGGAGCATGCAGGTTATATCTGCCAGAATATGTTCATTGACAACGATGCACCGACTGTCCAGGATGTAAAAATCCTTAGGTCGCCGAACATGTGCAAGGAATTTTATGACTTTTCAAATGTAGGAGGCAATCCTGTTTGCAAATCAACAACAGACCCAAAACTCAACTATACGCCAGAAGGAACTGAAATAGATTATATCTCAACGCAGGCTGAAGATGCATATGTGCAGGCGTTTATCAATGACACAGGGAATCTTTCCCTTTCAACTGTGAGGGCGGACCTTTCTGAGCTTGTTGACATCCAGCAGTACAAGGATCAGTTGAAGGATATGCCTTACGCTGCTCCTCCTTTAAGCAATCCAGACATGAAAATTTTCACCTGGAAAGTCAAGATGAATGTATTTTCAGGCGGAGCCAAGAACCTGGTTTTCAAAGCAAGTGACAGCGCCGGAAATGTAATGGAAAAGACAGTTCCTGTTACACTTAACCTGGACACAGCAAAGCCTGAAATCACTTCAATTACCACAGACAAATGCAGGGAAAGGTGCGCAGGAACAGAATGCACAAATGTCTGCTATGTCGGTCCTGGCTGGAACAAGCTTTACGTAAAAGTCAATGAAGTTGGCTCGGGGCTTGACTTCAACAACATATTCCTGGATTTGGGTGCTTTCAATTCTGATTATCAGGGCAAGCAGATGAGGGTTGCAAAATGCGACCAGGGGCTCTGCGAAGGATGGTTCCAGGTTGGGAAAGGAAATATTGATGCAATACAAAATGAATTAAAATCAATTGCACCCTCCTCGCTGACGCCTGAGGAAGAGGCTGCTGCTAAAGCAGTCATTAGTGGAGGCATATCAAATGTCCTGGGCATTGGAGCGTATGCATTAATTGCTTTGATGCTGAGAAGCAGCTACACAATAGCGACAGCAACAGGGGTTGCGCTTCCTGTCTCTGTGATTGCGCCTTCGCAGGACGACGCTGGAAACGCTGCCACAGGAGATACGCAGGGAGCATTTGTGCTTGACAAGGATGCGCCGAAGGTCGAAGGCGTATCTGTAATGTCTATAACCGACCTTGGGCCTGTTAAACATCATAAGTCAGGCGATTTGATTTACGTTGTTGCAAATGTTTCTGATTTCACTCCTGTCACAGCTGTTGCTGATTTCTCAAGAGTTACCGGAGGGGGAACAGCTGAAGAAGGAAGCTGCAGCTACGACGACAAAAGAGGGGTTGCTGTTTGCGAATGGCAGGTCGGACCGATACTGAACGGGCCAATGACCACTTTCATGACGCTGAACTTCACTGACTTTGTCGGCAACACTTTGTCACACAAGGAAACAGTTGAGATTCTTGAGACAGGCAATGAAAGCTACAACATCTGGACAATACCTGGAGGGCGAATAATCAATTCAGTTGCACCTGTAAGCAGGGCAACTGCACAGGTCATGCCTGACCCCGGCTATCCTGTTTATTTCTCAGTCCCGCTTGAAACAATGTACACAGGCGACGACGGCGCAAGGATTCTTGGAGTGAGAGCGACGAACTGTGTCTTTGGCAAGTATAAGAACAACATAGTTGAGGACGAGCCGGAGATAATGAACAACTATGAGTATGGATACAATCTTGCGCCCGGCTCTGACAGATCAATTACGCCCGGCAATGTTTATCCTGTCACGCTTCTTTTCCACCTGACATCGCAGCCGCTGCCTGATGAAAGCATGCAGCTGAAATGCGTCCTGCAGATAACATCAAAATTGAGAGGGACGCTTCCTCCGCCTCAGAAGTTAAACCTGACCCTGCAGATAGATTTGTTTAACGCCAATCTTGGCGAGCCAGACAAGGCACTTGAAGACGAGATGAAGAGGACAGAGTGGCAGATATTTGGCTGGGGGCAGGCGCTGGGCACAATAAAAATGGTTTTCGGGTTTGTAAAGGCAATGTGCAATACCCTCAACATGGTTATAAATATATTAAATGTTGTCGCGAATTTGCTCTGGGTCCTTAGCGAGATTTCTGAAACTGTGGGTGATGCAGCTGCAGGCTGGCCTGTTGTAGGTCAGGTTATTAAAGCAAATATGGAAATAACAAGCGTGTCTACTTGCACCGGCGGAAATACAGTTACAAAAGGCGTAAAAGGAATTTACCAAATGGTAAGTTATGCCTGCGACTTTGTCTCCTGCAGAAGAACACTTGCAGGATTTATCCCTGGATACAACAAAGTCATTACAAAAATGACCCAGGTTTGGTCGCTCAACTTCAAGTCGCTGTCCCAGAAAACAGGGGCTGCGGAGTCTGCGGACTGGGAAAAGGCAACTTCCAATGCTGCTGTCCAAAACACGCTCATATGGAGTGTTTTAACGCTCTGTATTCCTGGAATAATCGAGAACTGGGAAAAGGGAAGGTCAATTTCCTGCGAATATTACAAATGCCTGCAGACTGTTCCTGACGGAACTCCGATGCAGGTCTGCAAGGCAGCAAAAGGGCAGGAAATCTGCCAGTTCTGGGTTGGCGAGGCATTTGCGCTTATTCCTTTTGTAAATCTTATGGATTCAATCAGCAGTGCAGCAAAGTCAGTATTTGCACAAAAGCTTAACTTAATAGGGCTTACTCTCGGCCTGACCTGCGTTTTACCCTGCTATATCTCTAGTCTCGTTGGAAAAATCACATCGCACCTCTGCGCCGGTTATGAGCTCTATTTAATGATTGGCGAACTGATAAAAGACATAAAAGGCATAACATCAATAACTGACATGTACAGCAATTCAATGTATGATTCATGCAGGGGAATAAAGAAGGGATTTCCGCAGAGAGGGGAAGGCACTGAGGATTTGACTAATTCAACATGAACAGCACGCAGGAAGTTAACAGCGGAAAGGGGAAGTTTGTCTTCATCGGCATAATTATTATTCTGATAATTGTTGGGCTGTCTGTCAGCTGGTTTTTGATAATAAAGCCGGCGATGACGCAGGAAGCTCCGGTAACTCCGACGACGCCTGTGACAACTCCAGCTGCGCCAGAAGAAAATATAATTCCAGGCGAACTTAAAATAACTGAAATTAAGCTGTGCAATAATATTGATGATAATTATGTCTGCGATGAGAATGTTAATGGAAAATTCAAAAAAGGAAGTAAAATCTGGATCTATGCTGTCGTTAACGGATTATCCAAATTAAAAGTTGAAGGTAACTTGGAGATTTCATTCATAAAGAATATATTGACGACAGGTCCCGACGACAATATAGCATACAATCTAAGTGCACAGGGTATTAGAAAAGACGGGTTTGTAGAAAAAAATGCTGAAAATGTTTATTTAAAAAATTATTTTGATACAACAGCAAACGATTTAACAGGCGAATACCAGCTTAACTTAGAAATCATAGATGAGGTATCTGGAAGCCAGACAATTGCAATAAAAAAATTCACGCTGGAATAAAAAATGAAAATGAAAAATGCAGCATTGGCAATTTTCGCGTTATTGATAGTTCTTGCCCTAAATATAAATGTAGCTTTAGCGGCAGTAAGTTGTACATATCTTGAATCAACTAAAACATCTACGTGTTCTGGGAATGGATTTAATGGACAATGGCAAGCAAAAAATGGACGTTGGATTTGCATTACTTCAACATGCGGACCGCAAATATCACAAGGTGCTGAAAAGTATATCAGTGGTTGTGTTACTGGAACTTGTTCAGTTTTAGAATCAAAGATGTCGTACGCAAAAGGCGGTCTTGATGCTGCATTGGGTAGTACTCCTACTGCAATGGTCCGTACAGAAAACGGAGGGGGAGTAACTCAAACTAATGCAGAAGATTTGGCGCAAGTAAAAGCGTTATCATCAACAACATCAAAAGGCGATTCTGCGGGAACAAATACTGGCGAGACGCTATCTACCAAATATACATATCCAATAACAGGTAAAACTCCTGTAATAATAGGAAGCGCTACATATTACTATGATAATTATGGAAATGTTATTGATAACCAAGGACGATTTAGAGGCGTAATAGACAAAAGTGGGGATTTTATAGCTGGGGAGGGAAGCGCTTTATACGATGTCGCAAATGTAGCAAAACCTCTCTCGACAAGCTTATTTTCTGATAAAACAGTAAAACCTACTGCGCCCAAAGGGACTGCTGCTTTAGCTGCAGTACCACAACCAGTTGAACAAGCGCTACCTGCACCTGCTGCAGAGCCGCCCCAGCAATTGACAGCGAATCAAATTGAAACATTGCCTGACATAACTTTAATGACAAAAGGAGGAGAAAAGGAAATAACTCTTAATGATCAAGATTATACAATTGAAGGGTATTCAGTTATTGAAGGAAGCAAGTATACATATACGCTTCTTGATCAAAAAACAAAACTAAAGTGGACCCTTACGCCTGATGGAGGATTTACACAATATATAGCAAAAACAGAAGTCGCAGCAGCACCTGCTGCGCCAGTCGAAACTGCAACAGTTTCTCAGCCTGCTCCTGCTGAAGAAGTCGCTGTACCTGTAAAAGGTGTTGCACCAGAAGAAGTTGCAGTTGCTCCGGGTGTTAACCTAGCAAATCTGCAACCAATAACAACTACGTCAGCACCATCATCAGAAGTGTCGACAGCGGCAGGTCCAACTGAAACCGCAACTATGCCTGCTGCTACAGAAGAAGCTGCACCTATAGTAGGTGAAACACAAATAGGTCCTGCAGAAACCGCAGAACTCAAGCTTAAAAACCTGGAGCAAGAAGTCAAGAACAATCAAGAAGAATATGAAACTGCATTGGGTGTTTCGAGGGATTATGCCAAATTTGCAGCAAAACAGAAAGGTGAAGTTTCAGATGCGCAATTTCTTGAAAACATGAAACTCAAAGGAAACGAAGACGAGAGAGCGTTGGCCGAGAAAATAATTAAGGAGTATGGTGGCAAAGTAGAGGATTATTTCAATGCACAAAAAGACAAAATGGATATATCAAAGCAGCAGTTAGATATTGTCAACCAAGAGTTTGCATTAGGTGTGAGAAATGATGTTGATAAAGGTACTGCAATTTTCACAGATCAAGTAAATATATTGAAAGCTGCAGGAGTTCCGCCAGAGGTTATTGCTACCTTAGAAACGCAAGAAGACTATCAAAACTATATTAATACTAAAATGGACGATCAAACATACGCTAAAGCCCTTGCTGCATCAGGAGACTACGCTAATGTAGGCGATATTGTTACTATGAAAGACGGCAGTTATGCAAAAGTGGACAGTATTAATCCAGATGGAACTGTAAAGGTTGAATACATAGGAACTGGCGGGGAAACAAACGCAGAGAGAGATCCAAAAACAGGTGAGCTATTGAAGGATAGCGCGGGCAATCTCGTGTATAAAACACAAATGACTGACCTTCACGGTGCAAAGTCAAACATGCTCTGGTTTGACATAAGCCAGGGTTCTGCAATTATCATGCAAGCTTCAGAATACGTCGACAGGTTCAAGGGATTTGCTGACGTCATGGGCGGCTGGTGGCTGGGCGGAGACAAAGCGATTCAGGCAGCCTATGAAAGAGTTTCAAGAAGCTTCTGCGAGGAGGCTTACGGCGTCTTCGGCGGAAGGCAGTGCTGGGTGAGCAGGATATGCTCCACAAGAAATTGGTACACTGATTCCAAGGCTGCGGCAAATGCAGCATACGCATACGACCTCGGCTCTGGAAATGGCTATGATTCGATTGCAACAATAAATGCAGATAAGACAACAATTACGCATTATAATGCATCGGGCAAAACTGTTTCAGAAAACTTATACAGGATTGATGTTTTCGTGAAGAACAACAAGCCTGGAGATGATTACGTGCATTTTGAACTGAATCTTGTCAACAAGGTGGCTGCAGGGGACTGCAGGGATGGAATGACAGTAAAAACAATTCAGGAAGTGCTCCTTAACTCAACAAACAGGATTTACAATCACAGGAGCTCAAGAATGATAACTAAGCTATCATCAACTCCTTACGACTGTGTCTGCATTGAATGGATTTCGCCTCCGGCAGGACTTGAGTCATATGGAATGTATCAGCAAAGAAAGTACACCCCGAGAATGTGCGCGCAGATAATGAATACTGGCAGGGAGCTGTCACAGCCTCCTGCTGTAGCAGTTGAGCCAGAGCAGATTAGCGGGACAGCGCCAACAACAACTACGACGACAGGAGGGTCTTACGAGACAGGGGTTGCGACAGACTGGTAATTAAAATGCAGCGCAAAGAGGTTCATTAAAAATGAAATGGCTTAAACAAAAACTAAAAATCTTCCTGAACAGCTTTATGAGTCTTGACAGCAAATACTTAAAAGTGATTTCTGCAGACGCCCTATTCATCATATCCACTTTAATATTCACAGACCTGCTTGACCTTATTTTAAGGTCGAAAGCAAATGTTCTTTCCTCTCTTGCAAGTCTTGACCTTTCACAGCCCACGCCTGAAATGGTGTCATACATTGGACAGCTCAAGTCATTTGCAGTCATGTTTGTGGCTGTAGGAATAATATATTTATTCCTGGTAATCCTCGCCTGGTCAGCAAGCCAGGCATACATCTGGAAAACTATAAACAGGAAAAAACACAGCTACAGCTACTACAAAAAATCATTCCTGATGAACCTGTTCCTTCTGCCGCTGTTCATCATAATATTTGCAATAATCACAGTCATTGCATTACTCATAAGGTATGGATTTTACTGGCTGCTGTTCAAGGTGACAGTAAACCTTATCGCCGTAAACATAATTGGCTTTATCTTTTCAGTCGCTCTTTTCGTGCCGATCATATTATTTGTAATAAATTTATTAAACCTTATTTACAGCAACTTTTCAAAAACACACTTGATAGGAAACTCGATAGCGTCAATGTTCGGGCAGATAAGGGCAAGCTTTTATGTGCCTCACGTGTTCATGGCAGTTGTGGCGCTTGTTGCGACATTAATATGCAAGATATTCAGCTTCAACAGCACGCTTTTAACCATTGCAAGCATCGCCCTTCTCATTCTTTTATTGGGCTGGATGCGCTTTTATTTGAAAGGCTTGGTTGAGCAGAAATAGTTATTTTCCTATTAATTTCTGCAACCTTTTGTAGATATTCTCCCTGTGGTCAACCATAACAACCTGCAGAATATTATTAGATGTGTCAACTCTTATAACTGCCCTGTAATCGCCGCATCTTAATTTATATAAGGTGTAGCCGGACAGCCTTTCAAGAAAATGCTGTGGATTTTCAGCAACCTTTAGAAGTTTTTTGAGCATAATGCTGCAGGTTTTCCTGTCAAAAGAATCCAGGTCTTTTTCTGCTGTTGCTGAAATGTCAACAGAGAATTTCATTTAAGCGCGATTCCCCTTTTTTTAGCGTAGTCTTCCAGGCTTATTACCCTGCCTTCCTTGACATCTTCCATTCCGCGCATTATTTTTTTAGCAGCCATTTCAGTAAGTTCCCCTTCCTCAAGCATGTTCATCAGCTTATTGACAATTTCATCGTAGCTTTCTTTTGAGTATTCCTTAAAGTATTTCAGCCTGTCAAGTGTATTGTCTTTCAGCTGTATTGTCGTGCTCATACTTATATAATGATTATAACAACTATATAAATCTTTTTATTTTACGCAGTTTATATACAAAAACCCGCAACCTTTAAAAAGTCTGCAATATTATTTGAATATGATTTAGATGGGAAAAAGAGCGCAGATAAAGATAATTCCGACTTCATCGAAATTATCATACCTGCACCATAAAAGGGCGCAGATAACAACCTTCATAATTATAGGGGTAATACTACTTCTTGGAACAGCTGTACTGCTCATTGCAAGGGCGAGAATTGCTGCACAGCCTGTTACAATCTCGCCTGAAGTTGAGCCAGTCTACCATTTTGTTACATCCTGCGCAGACAAGCTTGCAACAGAAGCAATTGAGACAGTCGGAATAACAGGAGGGTATGTTGAACTGCCTGCAAATTTAAAGTACAATCCAAGAAGCTATCTTGCAATCTCGCCGATTGACAGCATAAAAATGCCCTACTGGTATTATGACGGCATAGTCAATGTGCCTCCGATTGAATTTATCCAGGTCCAGATTTCTGACTATGTTGAAAAAGGCATGCCTGCATGCCTCAATAATTTTACTGATTTCCAGCACCAGTTTGATGTAAAGCAGGGCAACATCACTGTCCAGACAACTGCTGCTGAAAGCAACGTGATTGTAAAGGTCACACAGCCTCTTGACATAAAAAGCAAGTCAGGGCTGGCAAATTACAAGCTTAATGATTTTATCGCAGAAGTGCCTATGAGGCTTAAAATGGCATACGACCTTGCAGTCCAAATAATGAATAAGGAGAACTCTGACGCCTTCATCGAGGAAAAAACCCTTGACCTTATGTTTATGTCGCCCCAGTGGCCTCCTGCTGTTGCTGTCCCGACCACAGATGTGGAGCTCAGCTGTGTGCCGAAGATATGGCCTGTTGCGAATGTGACTGAAAGGATAAAGACGCTGGTCAGGAACAACATCCCAAGGATAAAGATTGACAAGACAGATTACATCCCAATAGATGACATTTACACTTACCAGAAAAACCACTACATCTGGGCTGTGACAGAAAAGAAGTATGACATGAAGGCGAGCCTGACATACGACGACAAATGGGGTTTTGAAATGCATGTCAGGCCAAGCAACGGGATATTCATGAAATCAAACCCATTAAAAGGGCAGAAGATGCTTGACTGGGTCTGCCTGCATCTTTGGCACTTCACCTATGACATCAACTATCCTGTAATTGCCACCATAAGTGATGATGCTGCCAAGGGGCACAGTGCATTCACATTCACATTCCCATTCAGGGTTTCAATAGACCACAACATGGCAAGCAGGAAGGTGACATCAGCAACAGCGTTCATGCTTCCTGACGCGCCGCTCTCAAAGCAGTTCTGCGACGAGAGAAAGGAAAATTACCTGACTGTGCAGACAATAAATGAAGCGACAGGAGATGACATCACCGATGTCAACCTGACATTCACCTGCCTGATGTTCAGCTGCGACATGGGAGCATCTGAATGGAAGAGCGGGGGAGCGATTGCAGGAATCTATGCGCAGTTCCCCTACTGCATCAACGGAATCCTGAGGGGCAAGGCAGAGGGATTCCTGGACGCAGAGAAGTTCATGTCAACAAATGTCCCTGAAAAATTCGAGATACTTAAGCTGACGCCGGTAAAGAAATTAGAGAACGTAACTGTTGTCAAGTATGTTCCTCCGTCGCCGACACCGAGGAGCATAACAAAGCAGTCTGTGTTTGTGCAGGTCAAGGACATGAATTCTGACTTCACAACAATGGCAGTTTATCCTAATGACCCTGAAGTGAAGCTTGATCCTTTCCAGCTTCTGGCTGACAAGGATGCAACCTATGAAGTGAGCATATTCATGACAGACCAGGATAAATTGGTTGGGGGATACAAGGGCAATTGGACTGTGCCGTGGACAGAACTTAAGTATGCTGATTCAGTTGAGTTCAGCGTCGTGGAATTCCTGAGAACCGCAACAGACGACGAGATAGCAGAATATTACACTCAGCTCGAGAACCTTTCAATGAATGTTCCTGCGCCGAAGCTCAATGTGGTGATGCCATGAAAGACAAAATAGCGATAATCATGTGCATGCTCATAATAGTCCTTCCGCTGGCGCAGGCGCTGGAGATTTCCGGCGTAACAGTCACCGCTGTGACAGAAAGGTCTGCAAAATTAAAATTCACCACAGATGAGCCGAGCCTTGCAGAAGTATGGTGGGGCACCAATTCCTCGCGCCTGAGCAACCCGCCTAAAATAACAACAGAGCTTGCCCAGAACTACACAATCCCATTCACTGATTTGAAGAATGCAACAGCATATTACGCGCTGATAAAGGCAAAGACAGCAGACAGTATTGTGATTGACAACAATTCAGGAAAATACTATTCGTTCACGACCCTGGCAGCTGACACTGTTCCGCCGTTTATCAACGCCAGCCTGCCTGCATGGTGGAACAAGCAGAGGATTGACGTCTACGGCAATGTGGAGCCTGATTCCCAAGTAATGGTTTACATAAACTCGGCATTATGGGGCAAGGATGATGTTGCAGAAGATGGGTATTTCATATTCCCTGATGTCAAGCTTGAGAATAATATAGCCAACAAGATAAAGCTTGAGGTGACAGACCACGCAGGCAACAAGAATGAAAAGGAGTTTAGTGTCAGCGTCGACTATGTCAAGCCTGTGCTCAACATGACTGTAAAAGAATTCTATGACAAGAATCCTGCGCTGGTCAGCGGAACTGTCAGCGAGGAGGCTACGCTTAATGTTTACAGGAATAATTCGGTAATCGCTTCAAGCACTGTGTCAGGCGCATTCACTGCATCTGTTCCGCTTACAGAAGGGCTGAATGACCTTGAATTTGTTGTGTCTGACAAGGCGAACAACACAGACTACATGCCTGCTGTCACCTATCTTGACACAACTCCCCCGACATTCACAGACGTTGAACCGCAGACCGGCTCAACTTACTATGAAGGAAAAGAGGAAATAACAGTAAGCGGAAAGACAAAACCGCTTACAAAAGTTATGCTCTACTACGGCGATTCGAGCAGCTCTGCGAAAACAACAACATCTGACGAGACAGGGAATTTTGAGATAAAGGGCGTTGACCTCAATGAATATTTCAGGATACGTAATTTAATTGGCTCGCCTGCGGCAACTGCTGAAGAGTTGGCGACAAGTCTTGGAAGAAAGCCGGAAGAGACAAGGACAGCGCAGCTGAAGCTGGTTGCAATTGACAGGGCTGGCTTGAAAGGTGAGCAGGCACTCAGCTACAAGATAATTACATGCTACTACGGCGGGGACTGGAACATCCTGAACATTGTACAGTACCAGAGCCCTGACCTCTTAAGTACAGACAGGCTTGAGTCAGGCACCGAAATAATTTCTTTTGTCCTGAACATGAGCTACCAGGGGCTTGGAAAAGATGCAAAGGTCACTCAGCTGACAATTGATAATCTGTGCAATTCAGCAGATATAGCCAAGGACAAGAAATACAATGTCTCCTGCAAGATACTCCGAAGGGGCGGAACAATGATACAGAAGCCCAACCCAACAAATACTGCCTGGTATGTAAGGTATGATAATTTAAGGCTGACTGACGCAAACATGACGCCTGAGACATTCTCAGCCAAATGGTGGAAATCACTCGGCAAGGACCTTGAGTTTCCATTGAAGATTACAGTCAGCTACACAGAGCAAAGCGAATACAACCAGACAAGAGTGCAGAAATACCAGATAAAATGCCTGCCTCTCTCGTACCAGCTTGACATGACAAAGATTGACCCGAGAAAGATACTTCCTGAAGAGCTTCTTGACGCATCGATAAGCGGGCTTAACAAGACAATTGAATTCATCGACAAAATAGAGCCGACATTCAACAAAATAGTCCAGATAACAGGCTGGAGCTGCCTCGGCGCATTCGGCGTAAAGATTTTCACAGCAATCATCAGAAGGGTTGTATGCTTCTGGGATTATTACGGTTCTAAACTTAAGAAAGAGGCGGATAAATGCCCTGCATTGGATAAACAGAATTATTTAAGCAACACGGAATTAGAAAATAAATGCCCTTCATGCAACACCTGGTGGGGGTATGAAGGAAAAACCTACTGGCTTTACAGGACAGCATGCGATAGGTTCCTCGGTCACACTGCGCCTGCTGGATTCACAGAGACTGAAGATGTATCAAGGCTTACTCAATTAAGGGATGACGCTCTCCTGTGCACAAAGGTTGAAAGCACAGGCGTTGTCCTAAAGAAAGCGACTGGTGATGCATGCGCTAGATGCGGCATTGGAGGCAGGACAGCATGCTACGAATACAAAAATAATCACTATTATTGGGACGGCAACGAAGCAGACACATCTGGTACTTATGCAGGCACGTATATACTTAAAATGTGCGGTGATGTGCCTGGACCGGCGCTTCACGTGACTCTCGACGATGCGCAGAGGGCATTCCTGTCAGCTGACCAGGGAAATGAAAAAGGACCTGACTGCAAGACATTCTGCAGTAAGAAAGGATGGGAGACCTGGCGAGAAGTTCCTGCAGATATAGTTTTATCTGGCGCAAAAATAGACCAACAATTTCCACAGGGAGATTCTTACGCATACATTTATCCATCTAGTCCTGGCACATATGTAACAAGCAATCCAAATAATTTCTGCGAATGCATTAGCAAGACCGGTAAGTACAAAGGCGCGGGAATTGATGCAGGAGATAATGCGTGGAATTACCGTGATGACAAGTCAGGATATTACATTTATAATCCCCTAAAGTATTATTCAGGAAGGGACTGGCCTGCATGCTTCGGGCAGAGCCCGATTGAGCATTACATATTCAATTCAGACAAAAGGATAACAATGAATCCGAGGAATCTCATTGATTCGTTCCAGTGCCTGTATGTTACAGGAATCTACAACAGGATGAAATTTGTCAAGAGCGTTGCAACTGCGATGAGGAACTGCTTCCAGCAGATAAAAACATCTGGAACAGGAACAGCGGGCGTGTGCAGGGAGGTATTTACACAATATCTCTGCAGCATTGCATCCTGGTTTGCCACACTGCTTATCAGCGACTGCAGCCCATTCTTCGGCGAAACAAATGATAACCCTGATTCATCATTCATAAGAGGCGCGCTGAAGGTCGGAGCCACTGGAATGTATGAAGAGCTTGGCGGGTTTGAGTACGAGAATACCGCGATTCAAAATTTCCTGCAGGGCGGAGAAGGGGCTGTTGCAAAAAAGATTTGCATGGGCGCGCTGACAGGAGACTGGGGCATAAGCATGCAGGACATAATCGACGCGGGCTACAGGACTCCGCTCACAACATCTGCAGCAGCATTCCCTGCAGACAGGTATTATCTCACATTCAATCCAGATACATTCAACAGCGTCTACAACTATGATGTGGCGTGGATGATTGCGCCTGGCTGCGACCTGCAGAGCTACACTGTCCAGCTTTCGTGCGTAACAAGAAAAGAAATGCTGGGGACAGGCGGGCAGGGCGGGATGCTGACAGGAATCGAATGCGGGAAAACAACAGACAAGGAAAATCCAAACGGATGCGACTGCCTTGACAGGACTGATATAACCAGCGAGAAGACAACAATGCTCGCACAGAGCACTGGAGAGGTTGCGCAGGGCCAGTTCATAACAAGCAGTGCAAACAAGAATGCAGAAAGCAGGTACAGGTATGACCATGTCAAGATTACATTGTATGCAAAGGACCCCAAGCAGGCAGCAGAATGCTTCCCTGCTGAGAACAGGCAGGGGAACAGCGCAGTGTTCTACTCGCCGATAACTGACAAGACGCAGAAGGATGTTGCAGACTGCACATTTGACCAGTCAACAGGAGAATTCAGGTGCGCTGCAAGCGGTATGTGGTACAGCAGGGGTGCTGCCCAGATAACAGCTGCAAGCATAGTAAACAACCAGGAGTTCTATCCTGGCGGGAACATAGCGCCTGAAGTCACAGTCTGGAACCTCGGCGGGGACAAGTGCCTTTACGGCAGGGTTGTTGACAGCAAAGGTGTCGTAAAATCAACTGGTGCCGAAGGATGGAAATTCATACCAGTAACTGGCGAAAACATCGCAGCTACATACCCGCTCGCTCTTGTTGATTCAATAAAAACAAGCGATGTTGGAATGAATAAGCCGGATGTTACACCTTCGCAGGCAGGCGCAAGCGTACTCATTGAGCCAAGAGCTGCTGTTAAGGAAATGAAACAGGCAGTGATTTATTACAACTTAACCGATGCTTGCTTAAAGAAAACAGAAGCAGAGTGCACAGGAAGGAATTTAGGCGACTGGGAGCTTGATACGAAAAATGTAAAATCAATCAGCGGCGTTGCTAAACTCATTCCAGTAGCAGGAACCAATAATTGGGCAATACAGATTGACGGCGTGGAACTTGCGAGGATTGGCGCGCTTTCATCGCTTGGCACATTACCTTCTGATACCAACTGGAAGAGAAGTGCAAATGCGGCAATCGCATTCACAATTACATTCTCAATTTCGGGAGCGCCGAGCGAGAAATGGAATATACAGCTCCAGATGAGGTATCCAAACAACTCAACATTTGGCGGCGGTGACTTGTGCGCAAACGCGCCTGATGCTCCACTTGTCGTGTACGGCGGCGTAGAGCAGAAAAAGGACATACCAATTAACATAATAACTGGTGGGCAGGCAGCCAAAGGATGCGACAAGGACAATGCAGGAAATAATATAAGATGCAGTTTGTCGCTTGGAGCCAACCAAAACACGTCAGTAAAGATTTACGACAAGACGTTTGATATAAAAGTTATATACGCAGATTCAGCCAGGGCAGTTGTTTCTGTCGAACAAGGTCCAGAAGATACTATTTTTGCTGACCAGTCTACTATTTTCGAAACAAAATACAGAATTTATTACACGAAGTTCGTTTCAAACCAGGCAGGATTGAAGGTTGAGTATTATGGAACAGCGCCGCCAACAGCTCCTGCAGCGCAACCAGCTGCAGCACCTGCTCCTGCAGCGGCAGCGCCCGCTTCTGAAAAATCTAATACGCCGACAACTCCTACTTGTACTGATTTTACATATGAGGATTGGTCTGCTTGTTTAAACGGAAAGATGACAAGAAAGATTAAAACTAGTTTGCCAGCAGGTTGCACAGGCGGAACTCCTGACACAGAAACAACTTGTGTTTCGACGGCTGCGCCAACTATTCTGCCGGAATGCGCTGTTGACAAGATAAATCAGATTACACAGAAATGCTCATGCTATGGCCAAGAATGTGATGTTAATAAATACTGCACAGTTACAGGATGCAGGTAATCAAGAACCCAACTCATCCAGCTTCTCTCTCAAATCATCTTCGTTCTGGTAGCCGACAATTCTTTCAACTTCATTGCCGTCCTTGAAGATGACCAGGCAGGGTATGCTCCTCACTCCATATTCCTCTGCAAGCCCCTGCTCCTCTTCGATGTTGACCTTTGCAAATTTTATCTGGCTGAACTCCTCTGAAACCTTCTTGAACACGGGCTTCAGCATCTGGCACGGACCGCACCAGTTTGCATAGAAATCAACTATTATCAGCTTGCTCTTCTTTGTCTCTGATTCAAAGTTCTCGTGCGTCAGTTCAATGACAGTCATTTCAATTTGTTCTCGTAAATCGCAACCCCTTCCTTGTCAAGCGCAAATACCAGGTCAGTGTCGCCGTCTCCGTCCATGTCAGCTGCTGCAATGTCCATCACATAGCTCTTTTCAGGGAAAACAGTCTCGCCAAACCCGTTTGTTCCGAGGTTTGTGTAAACAGCGCTGAGCCTGTCATAGTTGCCGACTGCAACATCCATCAGGCCGTCGTTGTTGACGTCAACTGCATCAATTGCATATGACCTTGTCGCGCCTATGATTGGGTCGCTTGCCGAGAATACATTGTTTCCAAGATTGTAATAGATGTAGTTGCGGTCAATGTTGCTTGCCTGGTTGTTGTTGCCGACTGCAAGGTCCATCTTGCCGTCCTTGTCAAAGTCAGCGCAGGACATTGAAAGCGTATGGTGGTTCTCGCCGAATTCTCTTAGCTGGTCAAAACTGCCGTCGCCTTTGTTAAGGAACATGTAATTCCTCTGGAAGTCGGTGCCAAGCGCCAGGTCCATCTTGCCATCACCGTTGAAGTCGCAGGCAGCCAATGCGCGCACATGCATGTCCTTGCTAAACTGGGACTGCGCATCAAATGTCTCGTCCTTGTTGTTTATGTAAAGATAGTTCTGACCGCCTTCAACCCCCATGGCAATGTCCATCCAGCCGTCGCTGTTGAAGTCAGCGACAACCAAGTCCTCAACAAGGCCTTCTTTTAGTATTACCTTTTTGTATGTGCCGTCCTTGTTGTTTATGTAGACCTCTGACTCAGGTCCGTACTTTCCGACAACAAGGTCTGGCCAGCCGTCGTTGTTGAAGTCAGCTGCCCTTATCACCTTTGAGTTTCCTGTGCCGAACTGCTGTGTCGGCGTGAAGCTTCCTTTGCCGTCATTTATCAGAAGATAGTTATTTCTTGTGAAATCAACTGCAGCGATATCAATGAATCCGTCCTTGTTGAAGTCAGCAGGCGCGACAGAATAAATGTGGCTTGAGGCATAAACAATATGTTTTTCAAACGAAACCTCTGTTATTGGTGTAGGCTTCTCAACTGTTTTTGGCG
>CAIMOB010000046.1 GCA_903842985.1 uncultured archaeon | reverse complement strand
TAGTCGTTTTAATTGTGTAGTTAATACTTAAATAGTTATAACATATATTCATAAACTAAAATTAAGCTATAAGTTAGTACTATTTTAATATAAATATATAACTATTTTTTGAATTTTAGTATTCACTTTAGAATAGTATGAAAATTTTTTAAAATCAAAACAAGAAACAAAGTTTATATGAATGAAAAAGAGGCAGTTGTGAAAAAGGCAGATGTACTTCTCGAAGTTTCTTTTGAGGTTTGCAACAAGGTTGGCGGGATTTACACTGTGCTCATGTCAAAGGCAATGCAGGCGACAAAGCACTATGAAAATTATTTCTGCATCGGGCCTTATTTCCACCAGAAAGTAATTGGCGAGTTTGAGGAAGTTGTGCCGTCTGAAGAATTGAAAAGAGTTTTTGATGAATGCAAGGCGCTTGGCATAATATGCCACTACGGCAACTGGCTCGTGAAGGGAAATCCAAAGGCAATACTTATTGATTTTCAGGGGTATTATTCAAAAACAAATGAGATAAAGAAAAAGCTGTGGGACAAGTTCAAGATTGACTCGTTAAACTGCCCGCAGGATGTTAACGAGCCAATTACCTGGAGCCACGCCACAGGCGTTTTGATTGAAAAGCTTGCAGCGATTTATCCTGGCAGAAAGATTGTTGCGCAGTTCCATGAGTGGCTGAGCTCAGCGGGCCTGCTTCATTTAAAGATGGTTGATGCCCCTGTAGCGACTGTTTTCACGACGCACGCGACAATGCTCGGCAGATCTATTGCGTCTTCGAGGGATCTCTACAGCATTCTTGACAAAATAGACCCGGACAAGGAAGCGTACAATTACGGAATCTGGACAAAATACCAGCTGGAAAAACAGGGAGCCTGGCAGGCAGAGATATTCACAACTGTTTCAGAAATAACCGGAATAGAGGCAGAACATATTCTGAAGAAAAAGCCAGATGTCCTGCTTCCGAACGGCCTTGACATGGAGGAGTTCCCGAGCTTTGAGGATGTCTCGATAAAGCATTCGGAAATGAAGTTCAGGTTCAAGGAATTTATCCTATATTATTTCTTCCCATATTACGCATTTGATTTGGACGAGACGTACATACTGTTCACATTCGCGAGATACGAATTCCACAACAAGGGCACTGATGTGTTTTTGAAAGCGCTGGCGAAATTAAACAATAAGCTAAAGGAAGAGAACAGCAAAAGGACATTTGTCGCGTTCTTTTTCATACCTGCCGGAGTCAAGAACATAAAGCCTGAGCTTGTCGAGAACAGGGAATATTACAATGATGTAAAGGAGTCTGTTGATGAGTACAAGGAAAAGATAAGAAATTACATACTGATAAACCTGCTTTCCCAAAAAAGACTGGCAAAGGAGACTATATTTCCGGAGGATTTTCTCTCGGAAACAAAAAGAAAGGTGCTAAGGTTCGCAAAGGGCGGAAAGCCTTTTATGTGCACGCATGACTTGTTTGACGAGGGGCGCGACCCAATCCTGAACCTGTTCAGGGCAACAGGTCTTGACAACCTTGAGGATGACAGGGTGAAGGTTGTGTTTTACCCGACATACATGTCTGGCGCAGACGGCTTGCTTGACCTGAGCTATTATGATGCAATAATCGGCGGGCACATGGGAGTTTTCCCGTCAATTTACGAGCCATGGGGCTACACTCCCCTTGAGGCAGGCGCGCTCGGGGTTGCATCTGTCACAACTGATTTAGCCGGCTTCGGCAGGTTCATTAACCAGCAGAGGCCGAAGGATGTCTGCAACGAAACAAGCTGCGATATTGCAAAGGAGCAAGGAATTTTCGTATGCAGGAGGCAAAATAAAACAGATGAAGAGTCTGTTGATGAGCTGTTCAATGTGCTTTATTTCTATTCAAAGCTTTCAAAGGAGGAGAGGATTGACAATAAAATAGAGGCAAGAAGGCTGGCTGGCCTGGCTGACTGGAAGCATTTGTTCAGCAATTACATCCAGGCGCACAACGCAGCTGTTGACAAAAAATGGAGCTGAGAAAGGATTACATTCTGGACAGGTATGTTATTGTCTCAGAGGCAAGAGGGAAAAGGCCGCACGAAATTAAAGAGATAGAGGTAAAAGAAGAGCCGGTTGCCTGTTTTTTCTGCCCTGGCGACGAATCGATGACCCCGCCTGAGATTGCAAGGGTTTCCGACGAAAAAGGCAATTGGAAAATAAGGGTTTTTCAAAATAAGTTTGCAACTGTTGTTCCTCAGGGTGTTTCTGAAATAAGGACTGACAACAGGTTTTTCACTTTTTCAGACGCATTTGGGAAGCATGAGATTATCGTCGAGACTCCTGACCATTCGAAGCATACAGCTGACCTGAGTGTTGACGAATTAAAGGAAGTCCTGCAAGTTTATTCCGACAGGATAACTGAGCTTTCAAAAATTAATGGAATCAAGCATGTGAATGTCTTCAAGAACCATGGCGGGGAGGCAGGAACTTCCATTGTCCATTCTCACACGCAGATTATTGCAAACAATTTTGTCCCTTCGACTGTCCGCGAAGAGCTTGACGCAATAAAGAAATTCCAGTCCTGCCCCTACTGCGACATTATCAACATTGAGAAAGGGTCTTACCGCAGGTGCTTTGAAAATGAATTGTTTGTCGCATTCACGCCTTACGCTTCAAGGTTTCATTATGAAATCTGGATATTCCCAAAGCACCACATCAACTCAATCACAAGAATGGACAACAACATGCTTTGGCACATGGCTGAGATACTGAAAAAAGTCTTGGTCAAATTGAAGGAAATGAATGTGCCTTACAACTTTTTCCTGCATTACCACAACGACCCTGCCTATCATTTCCACATAGAAATCTGCCCGCGCCAGGCAATCTGGGCTGGCTACGAGCTCGGGACAGATGCCTGCATAAATTCTGTCACGCCAGAAGAAGCTGCGAAATTCTACAGGGGAGAATAATTACATTAAACCCTTCCAAATACGGCGATCCTGCGAATTGTCTCCTGCGTAGCACAGCCCAGGGTTGTTTTTCTGAAGAATATTCCTGTAGACTGCTTCCTTAAGGCGCTTATTGACCAACGCAGGTTCGTGGCGAAGCGATACTGAAATCTGGGAAAATTCTTCGTCCAATCCGTGCAAAAAGTCAAGCAAATCTGTTATCACTTTTTCGCCGCTTGCATAAACAAATTCGCTTAACTCGGCATCTGTCGGCACAAGGTTTTCTTTTTTCATATGGTCATCCCTGAATAACCTGTTCTCCACAATTGACACCAACGGCAACTCCCTGCTTGATTCGTTTACCTGTGCAAATTTTACAAACTTTACCCTTAAGGCGTCGGGAACAAGAATTGAAAGCGCAGTGTAATTTGGTATTGAAAAAGACTTATTTTCTGCAGATTCAAAATCGCCAGTATAATACTTAAGATTTTCTTCGATGTATCTGTTGCTGAATTCGGAACCGCCTGTTTTCAGCCTCGAATTGTCTATTACAACATTTTCGCTTATTTTGTCGGTGATGTCTGTGTTTTTAAGGATATTGTAAAGGTTGGCGTTGTCACCATTGACAATTTCTATGAATTTATCCCTCGGCACAACTGCAACAGGATTAAGATACTCATTGAATTTTATGTATTGCAGAAACTGCTCAAGCGCGTCTTTCATCCCGATTCCGCGCAAATAATAGCGCATAGCAAGTATGTTTGCCTCCTCAAGTGTCTTTGGCGGTTCAAATTCAGGTTTTAATTCTTTTTCTTCAATCATTTTTCCTTCAACCCCCTCTTCAATCCTCATTATATTTTTCATTGCTTTTTGGCTTATGATGCGATTTTCAAGCGAGAGATACAAGTTGCTTCCAATTATCTTGATTGCCCCTCCAATTGCCCCGAGCGATTCAAGAATTTTCATCTTTGCTATCTGCGGCACCGGACCAATATATTCCTTGGCTCCCACAGGCCCGACGTAATTTTCTTTGCCTTGTCCAGAAGGATCAATTATCGCTACCGAAGGGATTTCTTCTGCCGCGGGTTTAGCTGCATCTGGTGAAGGCTGGCTATCCATATAATGTTGCTCATAATCAAATTCAGGATCTATTCCTTTTGGTACTTTGTCTCCTGCTACCATATTGCAAAGAAGTACACACTTGTATTTATAATTTACCTCTTTAAAGTAGGTAAATATTACAATATTGTAAATATCTAACAAAAAGCCACAGGCCAAAGCCTGTGGCATTCATTACAAAAAGCTTTATTGGACAACTAGTAATCTGATGGCTTTTTGTAATAAAAAAATTTATATACTTATGAGTATTTACTAGTCTCATGGTAAGATTCGTTTGCCAAAAATGCACTTTCCGGTTTAGTCCGAGGAATCCTGAAAACAGGGACCCTCCATCAAAGTGCCCCTACTGCGACACGCCAGGAAGCGTTCTTATTGAGCAGAGCGCAGAAGAATTGGTAAAGGATATCGACGACATAATCGAACATTAGAAAGTTTTAAGTTCTTAACTTTTCTAATTTTTCTCCGCTAGGGCACAAATAGTTTCTTTTTGATCAAACTTTTGATTTTCTAAAGAAAAAGTTTGCTATAAATCCACAACCAGCATCTTTGACCTATGAACCTTGTCGAGAAATCCTGTTGCTGACCTTGTCTGCTTTATGTCCTTCATTCTCTCCCTGACGCGATCGAAGAAACCCATTAATTTTCTGGTTGATTCGTCTTCCTTGTCCATCCTTATCACAAGAATCTCGTCCCAGTCGCCTGTCAGCCCCATGTTGTTTTTCTTGGCAAGCGAGCGCATCTCAGTCACCATCTGCTCTGAAAGCGCTTCAGAGTCGTTCAGGACCCTTGAAAGCGAGACTTTCCTGTCAAGACCGTCATTAAAATAAATGTTGAATTCTGCAGAATTATCTTTGATATTGAAGTCGACCAACTCTATCTTTTTGGGGATAACGTTCACTATAATCATTACACTAACGAATAGTGATGACATATAAAAATGTTTCGCTTAATTTATATATAATAAATCGCTTAAAACCTTCTCGTTAGCTTCTTGAAAAAAGAGGTTTTGTCTTCCAAATACATAAAAAATAAAGTTATTCCATACCCAAGAAGGCTGCCTGCAACCACATCGCTCAGATAATGCACGCCAAGATAAACCCTGGAGAATGAAATCAGCACAGCCAGCGCAAGCCAGCAGTACCTGAAGACTTTGAAATTCCTGTTTATGACAGGCACTGCTGAAAAAACAGATGAAGCATGCCCGCTCGGAAAGCTGTATTTTGTTATTATTGTTGTCGGCCTCATCCTTGGAATTGTTAATTGCATTGTCTGCATCAGAAGCTCTGAAATTCCAAGTCCAATAAGCATCACAGGAGCCAAGGGCTTCTGCTTTTTCCAGAGAAAAATTGCAACAATCAGAATTGGAATTATTATCCACGAGCCGATGAAGCTGAATGCTGTCATCACGCTGTCAAGCACAGGGTTCCTGAAATTCTGGATTGCAAGAAAATATTTGTCAAGGAAAAAACTCAATGCAAGAGCTACTGCCCAGATTATGAATATGTATTTCTTTTTCATATTGACATTATAAGAATCATTGAATGGCATACACTGTTGCAGAGGCATCTCCAACAACATGTATGATGTCCGTTCCTTTGTCTTCAAAAGCAGCAACAAGTAATTTAAATGAAATTTCATCTTCTTTGCATGCTTTAGTAGAAGGGAGTGTAGTGATTAGCTCTCCGTGCTGTTTCAAACCAGTATTAAGCCTGGTCAATTGCTCGTCAAAAGTATCAATTGGATATGTAACATTAATTTCCATGATTAGTCTGCCTGATTTGATGTTTTCTGCCAGCCTGTGCTCTTCATATTCTGTAAGTGATTTGAAGAAGTTATCATCCAGGTGTAATTTTTCCATAATTTCATTTTTGCTTGGCGGCCTGTTTTTCCTATTTTCGTAAATTCCTTTTAGGCTCGCGCCCACCTTGCCTGCCTGATTTGCCTGCGAACTGTATTCATTTACCATTTCCTCAAGCAAACCAATGCTTTCCTTTACTGCGCTTGTAAATTCAGCCGTTACCTCAATTTCGCCCATTCTCAGGGCGCCGAACACGTTTTCCAGGCCGCTGCTTAGGTCGTACATAATTTTAAGCTTATGTCTCCCTGAAATCTGACTGAGTGAGTAAGCTGCCTTGAATAATTTATTCATGTTCTCTGCAGTGTAGTCCCCGCCATTCCCATAGATTACATGTTTCATCAAAGAAATATTTTCTACAGCATCCTCTTTGAACGCTTCCCAGTTAAATTCATATTTCCACTCGCTAAAATCTATCATCTTATTTATTTATGTCAGGAAGTTTTTAAACTTTTCTATACTCTGGTCAGCACAAGCGGCTTCTCGCCGACAACAACAGAATGCTCTGCCTGGCTCACCATACCCTTGTTTTTCTCAATCAATTGCGGGTAAAGAATCAGCATTTTGTTCTTGTCCATCTCCTTCAAAACAAGATTCACCCTGAACTTCGGGAACTTGAACCATCTGGAAGCAAAAGGCAGGCCTTCATACTCCATCATCTGCCCAAGCATCTGCCTTGCTGTCATGTCCCTCAATGGCTTCAGCTGAATCAATTGGAATATTTCTGCGTTGTGTCCCTCGACAATCAGCCCTGCGCCGTCTGTTGCAAACGGCTCAATTGCAATTATCTGCCCGTCTTCGAGTTTTGTATCGTCCTTGCTGTCGTAATTTGGAATAGACGGCTCTGCGTGAAAATTATTTATCTCAAGCCCATGGCCTGAAAGATTCCTTATCGGCTCGAACCCGTGGCTTTTGATTGTTTCTTCTATTGCTTTTCCAATCTCTCCAAGAGTTGTGCCTGGGGTTGAAAGTTTTATTGCATTTGCAAGCGCTTCTTCAGACGCCTTAATCAAATTGGAATATTTGCCTGACAAATCAATTGTGCAGGCTGTGTCGCCTATTGCACCTTCATAGCCAACACCTACATCAAGCTTTACTAATTCATCCTTGAATTTTCTTTCATCTCCTATTTCAGGAGTCTGGTGTGCAGCAACTTCATTAAGGGAAATGTTGACTGGGAATGCTGGCCTTGCGCCTTTCCTGATTATTTCTGCCTCTATCTTATCAGCAACTTCGAGAATTGAAGCGTCTTTCTTGACTAGCTTTCTGCCGAACTCCAGCACTTCAGCTGCTATTTTTCCTGCTTTTTTCCATGGTTCGATGTCCATGAACAGAATTATTTAATATTTCTTTATAAATTTTAGTAAATCACGCCAATAAGCACGCCGTTGACCTGGCCGAATCTTACTTTGCCTGGGTCAGCTGATGGATTGTTGTCACCCTTGACAACTGCATACCAGCCATTGTCGTCAATGCCTGTTTCAATTACCCTGTGAATAACAAGCCCATTAACATAAGGAGATGCGTAAGAAATTATGTCGCCTGTTTTTATCTCTGAAGAAGAGGCTGGCTTTATCTCTATCCCGTTTGAATCAGAGTCAAGCAACGGGTCCATTGACTTTGTGTCTGTGAATGAAGCCCATGAAGCGTCCGCAACATCCAAAACAACCTTGTTCTGGTAGACATGTATCTGGTCTTCCTTGATGTGATCAGCAGGTGATAAAACATCCTGTGCTGTGCCAAAGAAAGGGAATGTTTTCAGCGCATTGGAATCGTTTATGGTGGCAATTAAGCTTGTAGACAGCGCTCCAGCAAGGAAAACTGCAATAAAAGCTATAATCAATAATTTATTCATATATAACCACCTTAGAACTAATTCTATATATTGCAGTATATAAATCTTTCTATTTTTAACCACTAAATAGTAGTCAAGAATTAAGCTTTAACTCTCTGTCTCTTTCGCTTCTCGCGCTTGATTCTTTTTTTCTGCCATTTCCAGCGCATCTGCCCTTTCTTTTTCCAGCGTCTTGAGCTTCGTTTCATATTCATCACAGATTTTGAGGTTGTTTATAAAATTATGCCCCGGCCAGTATTGAAGCCGTGCAAACTTTACTAAAGCCCAAGAAAATCAGAGATTTTCTGGGCACAAAAAATGCCTTAAAGCATTTTTTGTGTTTGATCAAAGGTATGGGTTTTCGCTATGCTCAAACCCAATATAACTTAAATGCCCCGGCCGGGATTTGAACCCGGGTCATCGGATCGAAAATCCGAGATGATTGATTGTCCAAACATCCTAAAAAAGTACTTCCAATCTTTTCTAAAAAGTTTTCCGGACTACACCACCGGGGCAATGATATCAAGGGCTAAATCACACATTTAAAAAGGTTTTGTTTTGTTTGTCTAAATCTGAACCTTCGAGAAAAGGTAGCTTCCGATGGCAAGCAGAACAGCTGCGACAGACGCCAGCACCAGAAGGTCAAGAGCCAGTCCGTAGTGGAAAACTCCTGACAATGCTCCCCTGACGCCGTCAACTCCATATGAGAGCGGGTTGAGTCTAACTATAATATCCAATATTTTCGGCAGGCCCTGAAGCGGAAAAATAGCGCCTGACAGGAAGAACAGTGGCATCACCAGGAAATTCATTATCAATTGGAAGCCGTGAAAATCCTGCATTCTTGACGCAATCGCTGTGCCCAATGCAGTGAATATGAGAGCAATGAAAATCATAAACATCAATGCAATTAAAAACGAGTGGACATCTGGCACTTTGAACCCCACAAACAATGACAGGAGCAGCACAATGATTGCCTGAAAAATTGCAAGAGTTGCCCCGCCGAGTGTCCTGCCAATCATAATCTTCAGGCGGGGAACAGGTGCAACCAGTGTTTCCTTCAAAAATCCGAATTGCCTGTCCCAGATTATTTCAATCCCTGATGACAATGAAGTGAACAGCACAGTCATTGCTACAATGCCTGGCACCAAAAATGAGATATAATCCCCCTGCCCCGCCTGCTTGAAAACAGGGCCAAAACCGAACCCAAGCGCAAGCAAAAACAGCAGCGGCTGCCCAAATGCGCCGATCAATCTTGATTTTGAACGAAAGTATCTTTTCAGCTGCCTCAGCCACATTATGTAGATTGCGCCCATTTTACCTATTCCTCGCCCTGATCCTCATCCTCATATTTTCAGCTGGCGTTGATTCCTCATCCCTTATCGCGTGTCCTGTAAGCTTGATAAAAGCGTCTTCCAGGTTCCTTGTTTTCGTGTCCTTCTTCAGCTTTTTTGCAGTTCCAATGTCTATTATTTTCCCGTGATCAATAATTGCTATTTTATCTGCAACGCGTTCAGCCTCCTCCATGTAGTGCGTCGTGAAGAACACAGTTATCTTTTCCTCCTTGTTCAATTTCTTCACATATTCCCAAATGTGGCTTCTTGTCTGAGGGTCAAGCCCGATTGTCGGTTCGTCGAGGAAAAGTATTTTTGGATGATGAAGAAATCCGCGCGCAATTTCAAGCCTTCGCTTCATTCCGCCAGAAAATGTCTTTACCATGCTGTCTCTCCTGTCCCAGAGCTCGACAAATTTCAGCAGCTCCTCTATCCTGTGCTTAAGCAATTTTTTCGGCACCTTGTAAAGAATGCCGTGAAACTCCAGGTTCTCGTATGCTGTGAGCTCGTCGTCAGAGCTTGGGTCCTGGAAAACTATGCCGAAGCTTTTCCTAACTGTGTTTTTTTCTTTTACAGGATCTGCGCCGTTAAGAGACAAAGTGCCGCTGGAAGGATCCAAAAGAGTAGTGAGCATCTTTATTGTTGTTGTCTTGCCTGCGCCGTTTGGCCCGAGAAAAGCGAAAATCTCGCCTTCGTTAACACTAAATGAAATATTGTTAACTGCGGTAAATCTTTTGAACCTCTTTGTTAATTTGCTGACTTTTATTGAAATCATTTATTCGATTCTCCTATTCGCTGTAAAATAAATATTGGCGCGCGATAAAGATAATCCCGACTCGTGAACTCGTCTGGGATTATCAGACCGCGTGCTATGGGCCCGCGGAGATTTGAACTCCGGACCACTGGCTCTCTTAAGCTCCAATGGCGGCCATATAAGACCAGCGCTCCAACCAGGCTGAGCTACGGGCCCAATGAATTTAAAACTTTAATATTTGTTTATAAAACTTTCGCGGATAAGCGAATAAGAAAATAATCTATGCGCCGGCCGGGATTTGAACCCGGGTTACAAGATTGGCAACCTCGTGTCCTAGCCAGGCTAGACTACCGGCGCAGATAATAAACAAACGCTTAATCATGATATATAAATATTTCTATAATATACAAATATACAAAACCATAAAGTTTAAAAGCTGGAAGATGCCATTTATGGCGCAATGAAAAAACTGGTGTTTTTGGCTGCGGTTTTGCTGTTGCTGGTAGGCTGCACTCAAAAAAGCTGTTTTGATAATAATAAGAATTCTATTTGCGATAGTGAAGAGCAAAACGAAATACTCAATGAAACGCCTGGGATGAATAACTATGTTTATTACGGCGATGAAAACGGAAGCGTGCTGATTGATGTTCTGACCGAATCAGGCAAACCGTTTAACTATTATTTATGGATAAAAAACAGCGGTGCTGGGGAAAGATGCAAGGTGCTGAGGCACGAAGGAAGCTACACATTCCTTGACAGGGTCTACGAAAAATTCAGCCCTGGACAAAACAAAATGAGGCTCATTAGCATAATCCCACCAAACTATTTAGTCAGTGATATGAATATCAGCGACAAGCAGGAAATAGCTATCAACGACAAGGAAGTTGTCTGTATGATTGGAAACATGACTGCAAATTATACCCCTTCATTCAGATTACGGTTCTGGGGCTTGTATGACAAGTACGGAGACTGGTATCCGAATTTAGTTGTGCTGAAGAAGGGCGACAAAGAGGAAAAATACGAAAGAGATGATTTATCATTGGATTTCACGCTGCTGGACATCCAATATGATAAATGCCAGCTGACACTTAACAACCAGACATTCTGGATGAATAAAAAGGAAATGAAAGACTTCGGCAGTTTCACACTCATTCTGGGCAGAATGTATTCTTACAGCGAATGTGATTTTGTTGTTGTGAAGAAATAAATTTTTAAGTTAGTGTTCATTCTCTTTTACAATGGCAAATGTTTTAGCTGTTTTTGGGGGCGCAGAATTAGAAAAGCTGCAAGAAGTATCTGAGGATTTAGAAGAGATACTATTGAATATTGCCTACAATGGCGAAGCAGGCAATAGACAATATATCGAAGCCAGTCAAAAATATATGGAAAAAGAATATGGACAGTGGATGGTTTCCTTGGCAAATGATGTGACCAATGACCCGTATACTGCTGAAAGTAAAATTGGGATGATGGTTGCAAGCGTTATTAGCGCCTATGATGGTTTGCAGGGGATACTTTTTACAAAGGATTTAAGAACAAAGGACAGTGTCCAGGAAGTTGAAGAAGATGCTAAAGATTTGCTTTATGAATATCTGATTTTCCCTGAAGATATGAAAGAAGAGGATTTCTGTAATGCAAATCATCTATAAGAATTAAATGGGCCCGCCCGGATTCGAACCGGGGACCTTCGCCTTTCTGAGCATGCGCTTGTAAGGGCGACGTCATAACCGCTAGACTACGGGCCCGCTAAAGGAAAAACAACAATGCTTGTTTAAAAAGGTTTTGATGAAATAATCCAGAATTAAAAAAATTTAATAAAAAAATAAAAAAAATTTATCTTAAGCAGCTTGACGCCTTAACTACATATATTCTCTGGTTAAAGCAAGCTTTGCCGTCTTTCATTGGAAGCGCAAGCATTTCTGCAATATTCTTTGCAGGAACGCTGAATACAACATTCGCATCCTGTGCTCCGCTTGTCGTGTCTTTCCAATAATTGACTTTTCCGTCACTATCTGTCATGTAAAACCAGACACCCTGAATTCCTGCAACTCCCTGCCCCTTCAAAGTCAATGAGACCTTGTCTGCGCCGATTGCGCATGTTCCAGGAACATAGCCAATTGCATTGTCAATTGAGCACATCTTTATTTCTTCGGGTTTTTCCGAAGCTGCGGATGGCCCTGGTGCTGCTGGTGTAACTGGCGCCTGCGGTCCTGTTGGTTTGACAGGTGCTGCTTCAGGTTTCATCATGCACGACCTTAAGAGCAGTATAAGCACGACAATAATTATTATCGCTATCACAATTCCTGTGATATATCTGCCCTTCTCTTCTTTCTTTGCGGGCTTTGCTTCCTTAGCTTCTGCTGCTTTCTTTTTCTTTTTTGCCATCAGAACAACCTCCTTTTTATTTTTTTTTGAATATGAGTTAAAACAAACTGAGAATACAGATATATTTAAATTTATCGCTTTTTAAGGGTTAAATTTATAAATAATATATATTAAAAAAAGAATATGGCAGTAAATGAGGATATACTGAGCATGCTTCTGAAGGAAGATGAGATTAGCTGGCAGTCCATAATCCACGAGCTTGTGAAGACAGAGCAGATAGATGCATGGGACATCGATGTCTCGCTGCTTGCACAAAAATACATAGAAGTCGTAAAAAAACTTCATGAGTTCGATTTCAGGCTTTCGGGAAAGGTTCTGCTTGCTGCAGCTATCCTTCTGCACATAAAATCAACAAGATTTTTGGATTTTGATATAGCAAACCTGAACAATATGATAAACCCGCCGGCTGCGCTTGATGAGGATAGTTATTACGACCAGATGCCTTTGAAAGACCTGCCAATGGACAAGATAACACTTATTCCAAAAACGCCCCAGCCGAGAAAGAGAAAGGTTTCTGTCTACGACCTGATTGATGCGCTGACAAAGGCGCTGGAAGTCAGAAGAAGGAGGGTTTTAAGGGAGGTTGAAGTGCCTCAGATGCTTGTACCTGAAAAGAGGGTTGACATAACAAAAGTTATTTATGAACTTTATCAGCAGATCAAGAAAATGTTCGGCACAAAAGACAAGATTTATTTCACAGACCTTATCGGAAACGGCGGAACAAAAGAAGACAAGGTTTACACATTCGTACCACTGCTTCACCTGACAAACCAGGGAAAGGTGGACTTGGAACAGGAAATTGACTTTGGAAACATAGAAGTTAAGCTTCAGGGAGCGAAAGAGGAGAAAAATGCCTGAGAAAGAAAAGGAAATGCAGGAAAAGTACTTTGAGATGCAGCTTATCGGGCAGCAGATGAAGCAGCTTCAGCAGCAGGCAATTGCAATCGAGTCGCAGATTGCCGAACTTGAAATTTCAATTGAAGGAATCAAAAGCGTCGGAAAAACAGGCGTTGACGAAAGCGTCATGTTCCCTGTGGCTCCGGGAATTTTCCTCAGGGGAGAATTAAAGGACAACAAAAAGTGCATTGTGAATGTCGGTGCAGGAACTGCCGTCGAAAAAACAATCGATGATGCAGCCGAAATGCTTAAGTCACAAAAGCTGGAGCTTGCAAGGTTCAGGGAAGAGGTTTTCAAAAACCTGCAGATGCTTGAAAGGCGCGCAATGGAGATTGAAGAAGAGTTAAGGTAACATGTTTAAATTTCTGAAAGACAAATTAAAAAAGGCGGTTTCTGTATTCTCAAAGAAAGTTGAGGAAGAAGTAGAGGAAACCCAAGCTGAACGACGTTCAACTGGGCCCAGAAAAAGTTCTACTTTTTCTTTGGAGCCGAAGAAAAATGCAAAAAAGCCAGAAACAAAGAAGGTAAAAGCTGAGAAGCCCAAGGCAAAAGAAGTAAAAGCAGAAAAATCGAAGAAAGAGAAGAAAATTAAGGAAGAAAAAAAGGCAGAAGAAGAAAAACCTGAAAAAAAGGGATTCTTTGCAAAGCTTAAGGACAAATTTGTAAAAGAAGAAGAAAAAGCCGAAGAGGAGAAAGAAGAAGTCAAGGAAGAGGAAAAAGAGAAAAAGGGTTTCTTTGAAAAGTTCGGCGAGGTTTTCACCACAAAAACGCTTTCTGAAGATAAGTTTGAGGCGATTTTCAACGAGCTCGAGATGGCTATGCTTGAGAACAATGTCGCGCTTTCTGTCATAGAAAAAATAAAAAAAGATATGGGCGATAAGCTTGTTAATCAAAAATTGAAAAGAGGGCAGATTGAGGAGACAATTGAAAGTTCATTGAAAGAAAGCATCGAAGGCCTGCTTCATGAGAAGGCTGATTTCCTTAAAAAAATAAAGGATGTCCTAAAGGAAAAAAGACCCTGTGTCATCTGTTTCTTTGGCATCAACGGCTCCGGAAAAACAACAACAATTGCGAAGCTTGCTAGTCTGCTGAAGAAAAATAATTTTTCATGTGTCCTGGCCGCTGCTGATACATTCAGGGCAGCTGCAATAGACCAGCTGCAGAAGCACGGCGACAAGCTGGGAATAAAAGTCATAAAGCAGGACTACGGCGCAGATGCCGCAGCTGTTGCGTTCGACGCTATCGAGCATGCAAAGGCGCATAAGATTGATGTTGTGCTGATTGACACTGCCGGAAGAAGCCATTCTAATGCTAATTTGATGGACGAGCTTGCAAAGATAATGAGGGTTACGAAGCCGGACATAAAGGTGTTTGTCGGTGACTCGCTGACCGGCAATGACATGGTTGAGCAGGCAGAGATTTACACAGAAAAGACAGGCATTGACGGCATTGTGCTTGCAAAGGCTGATGTGGATGAAAAGGGCGGAGCAATCATTTCTATTTCTTATGTCACGAGAAAGCCGATTTATTATCTCGGCGTCGGGCAGAACTATGATGATTTAGAGAAGTTTGATGAGAAGAAAATTATGAAGAATCTTTTCGGATGAATTCTGCAAAAAATTTATAAATAAGCAAAACATATGAGATAATATGGCTGAATCAAGATTTTTTGGTTTTGAATTCTTTTGCTAGCTTCAGCCCCTCATAAGCTTTTTCTCAACGCGGCTGGTTTGAAAAACCGCTCTGCCGTCGGCGAAAACAGGGGCCTGTTCTGATTCAACATGTCAGAAACCGCACCCTGCGGTTTCTGAGCATGCTCAAGAACCACATTGGTTCTTGACAAATTTACGGAGGTAAACAAAATGAAAATCGCATATTTGGGACCGAAAGGAACGTTCACAGAGGATGCAGCGAAGATGGCTGCAAAAAAATTCAGTGGAGCTGAGCTTATTGATGAAAAATCAATTGAAGCTGTCGCAAGGAGTGTGGCTGAAGAAGAGGCAGAGCGTGGGGTGATGGCATGCTACAACTATCTTGAAGGGCTTGTGCAGGAGTGCCTCGACTTGATTTATGAAAACAATCTGAAGATTGTCGGCGCAGAAAGAGTTTACGTCAAGTTTGCAATCGGGATGAAAAACGGAAACGCTGATTTCAGCAGGGTCTACTCGCATCCGAAGGCGCTGGCGCAGTGTTCAAATTATTTGTTCCAAAACTATCCAGATGCACGGCAGGTTCCTGTTGCGAGCACTTCAAAAGCAATAGAAGAATGTGTAAATGGCGGCGGGCTTGCGGTAGCGAAGAAGGAGGCGTTCGGAAACATTGCTGTTTTGGCAGAAGATGTGGGAAACAAGAAGCACGGAAGAAAAAACTTCACTGACTTTTATGTTGTTGCCAGGGACTACTGCAGCGAAGTCCCGGAAAATCCGCTGACAATGGTTGCAATAACTCCCCGCATCGACAGGCCAAGGCTTTTGCATGACTTATTGGGCAGAATTGAATTGAACATCGAGAAGATACATTCGAGGCCTGCAATAGATGAAGTTAACTTGAGGAGCAACGGCGAGCCGCAGATGTTTTACCTTGAAATTGCAGGCAGTATGGATTCTGCTGCGTTCAAGAAATGCATAGAGAAAATTAAAGCGCTTGAGAAAGGCAGCATAACAGTCAGGATACTCGGCTCGTATGAAAGGACATGGAGCTGATTTTTTATTTTTCTTTATTTTTAAAACACAAACATTTATATATGGCAGATATACTAATTTCTTTAAATTAAAAGGTGTTTTGATGAGAAAAACCCTGATTTTGATAGTTGTGGCTTTATTGCTTGTACAGATAGGCATTGCTGCAAATGTTTCTGACGAAATCTCAGCTGGTGTCTCTGAATTTGGGGCAAAGGTTTGGGATGTTCTGAACGACATTTACAATTTCTTCAGCGGAGGGATGACTGGATTTATTGCATACACTGGAAACCTTAACACAACTACTTACCGCACTTACTCTGAAAATCCGCTGACAGGGGATATGGTCGGCTACTGGAAATTTAACGGCAATGCAAATGATGAGACCTCAAACCACAATGACGGAACAGTCCACGGGGCGACGACGCCGACGACCGACTGTGTTTTTGGGACAGGGAACTGCGCCTATAGTTTCGCCGGCGGCTACGGAGATTACATAGATACAGCAAATAGTGCTTCGTTACAGCCTGCTTCGACAATAACTGTGGAAGCGTGGGTAAAATTCAGCAGTTTCAGCGCTTCTTCTGCTCTCGTCAAAAAGACAGGAAGTTCGAGCTATGGGTATGCGCTTGAAATGGACGGAGGAGGAGATAACGCATGCTTTTGGGTTACTGGCTATGGAGACTGGGGAGGAGGGTGCGGAGCAACAGCATTATCAACAGGACAATGGTACCATATCGCAGGAACATATGATGG
>CAIMOB010000045.1 GCA_903842985.1 uncultured archaeon | reverse complement strand
CACTCATACTACTCTGGAGCGCAAGTGTATTATAAAAATGTTTCCAAGAATTTACAAATGCTTGAGAGCTTTTTCGAGCATGGGGAGAACTGCTTCTGCTTCGTCTTTAAAGAGGCGGCCAAGCTTTGCAAAAGTCCATTCGCCTTCCACCATAGTTCGATTCTCCCGCGAAATCTGCAGTTTCTTTTCGCCTTCATTGTACTGGAAGACTCCGACTGTAATTCGTGTAGTGTCCCACTCTTTGACCTCAGAAAAAAGACATTTGTCGAGGTTTTTGTCAAATCCTGATTTTCTCATAGGTGATGGCTGGATGCGTTTCTTTTTAAATGTTCGTGTTTTTTCTGCTCTTCCAGCCATTTCAAGGCCTCTATGATGTCAGAAATATCACAGTCAGGAAAATCCTTGCCAATAAAATAGAATGGAGCTTTTGCGGAATCCCACAATAAAAAGCCGCCTAGCTGTTTTTCAGTTCCACTGGCAATTACAATATCCGGTGGCAGAAAATACGATGTATAAATCTCTTCCTTGACATTTCCCTTGTCAATTGCATCAGGGTACAGTTTTCCAGCAGCAACTTTTCTTCCGATGATGCGAATTGCATCAACCAACTCTGCCTGGCCGTCGTAATTAATGCAGAGATTCAAAAAGAGCTCTTCATGGCCGCTGGTTTCCTGCAGTATCTTTTTGATTAAGTCAATTGTTTTGCTGGGAAGGTTGTACCATTTTCCAAAAATATTAACCTTGATGCCGAATTTTTTGAGAATCTGGCTTTCGTCGAGAGTTTCAAGTACACTATGAGCATGTTCTGCATATGCAGTAATTCGCTCCACGCTGTCAGTAGTGAGCGGCGAAATGAGAATTGTTGTTATTGGTAATTGGAGTTTTGCTTGGAGATTGATTAATTCCAGAAGCAAGGACTCATTCTTTTCAAGCGCTTGGCTCAGCAGTAGACCTCGCGTATCAGCATAGTGTTCTGCGCCAGCAGAAGCAAATGCGATGTGCTTTGGTAAAGTGCCTTTGTTGAGCTCTATCTCGGGGAGCATTACAGCTATGGTAAGCAGCTATATTATATAGGCTTTTCGCTCGCAACAACAGTTTTTGCAGCTGATTGGGTAGTCTGGCGTGTTCCCTGCAATGCAGTTGTGAAGATAGCAAGCTTATCCGGCGCTCCCAGAACAATGATAACATCTCCTGCTGCAAGCTTGGTGTCGCTTCTCGGATTAGAAATGACTTCTGTTTTTCGTCTGATTGCAAGTATTGTTATCTCGTATTTATTCCGGATATCTGCCTGAGCTAATTTTTTTCCCACAAGTTCAGAGGATTCATCCAGCTGCAAAGAGCACACTTCCACATTGGCTAGCCGCAAGTCACCCAGGCCAGCTGATTTCTTTGAGAGGCTGCGGAACACCTCGTAATCATCTGCTCTCACTTCAGCAACAAACTTTTCTATCTGGTCCCTTGGGACTAAATATTTTGCAAGGACTCTTGTGAAAATTTCAACTGAAGTTTCGAACTCAGAAGGGATTACTTCGTCTGCACCCAGTTCATGGAGTGGTTTCATCTCTTGCGT
>CAIMOB010000044.1 GCA_903842985.1 uncultured archaeon | reverse complement strand
TAAACAATTTTTATTTAAGCCTGTATTAACAAATCCCGATATGTTTTCTATCCCATTTATCAGGAGGCGAAAATGATCAAAATTTATAATAAGGATAACAACTCCTTTATCGGAACAATAAAAGAAGAAGACCTTAAACTGCTTGAAAATATTCTTGTTGAAGAATCCGACACCGATACTGATTACTTTATAAATCCTGACACAGTTGATCTGATTGAAGACAGCAAGGCAAGTCCAGAACTTGTAAATCTGCTGAGATCGGCTATCGGGAAAACTGATGGCATCGAGATTTCATGGAAGAGGGATTAATGAGAAACGAAGTATATAAAAAACTTGCCCGTATACTTGATACGCTTCCCAATGGTTTTCCTGAAACTGAAAACGGGGTTGAGATAAGATTGCTTAAAAAGATATTCAAACCCGAACAGGCGGAAATGTTTTGCGAGCTAAGGCTTACCATGGAGACATCTGAAGAAATTGCTGCGCGTACAGGACGCGACCCTGTCCAGACAAGTGCACTTCTTGAAACCATGAGAGAAGACGGACAGGTCTTTTCAGTTAAGTTTGGCGACACACGCTGGTACAAAATGATGCCCTGGGTTTTTGGAATATTTGAATTTCAGCTTCACAGACTTGATAAAGAAATGGCCGAGCTTGCAGAAGAGTACGAGGGATATTCAAAGAATTTCTTCTCCTTAAAGCCTCAGCTGATGCAGGTGCTTCCAGTGGAAGAAGAGGTTTCACCGGTTCAGACGGCCCTGCCCTGGGAAAAAGTTTCTTTTATAATTGAACATGGCCAGTCATTCAGGATCATGGACTGCATCTGCAAGAAGAAAAATGAACTTCTCGGCAAGCCCTGCAACAGGACTGTCAGGGTATGCATGGCTATTGCCCCTGTCCCTGATATTTTTGAAGACGATAAGCAGGGCCGTGTAATCACACGAGAAGAGGCATATTCCATATTGAAAAAATCTGAAGAAGAAGCTCTTGTCCATCTGACAGGCAACACACAATTCGGACAGGTTTACATCTGCAACTGCTGCTCATGCTGCTGCGGGGTTTTAAGGTCGATTGAAAAATATGGCATTCCTGCCTCTAATGTGGTCAACTCGCAATACTATGCAGATATTGACGTAAACGCCTGCACCGGCTGCGGCATCTGCGCCGAAGAGCGCTGCCAGGTGAGGGCCATCGAGCCAGGTGATGTTTACAGGGTTATCAAGGAACGCTGCATTGGCTGTGGGCTGTGCGTATCAACCTGCCCGGTCTCAGCAATAAGACTTGTCCGTAAACCTGAGTCGGAAATTATTGTTCCGCCGCTGACTGAAAATGATTGGTTCGAAGAGCGTGGCAAAAACCGTGGTGTGGATTTCACTTTGTTGAAATAGCCAAGATTTTCTTGGCACCAGACCTGAATAACAAATGCTAACGAAAGGTGTATACTATATAAGTTTCTTCGTTCCCTAGTGTTTCCCTAGGATAAATCTTATTCTATTTCTTAAACACGCCGAGTTCGAGAGGGATCCACCATGTTAAACCCAAGAAAATGGTTTTTATAATTGTCCGGGTACGCGAAAGCCCATGCGCCTTCCCAATCCCAAGAGAGATAATGAGTTCGAGTGTATGCAAAATAGTCCAGGAGCTCAAAATACCCAATCCGATCTTTTTCACGGTGGTATTCTTTCTTATTGCGGAGAGGCTCACAACGGAAAATACCCATCCAGCAATCGCAAACGACATCAAGAAATACCAGAAACCTTTTGTTCTGAACATGTCATTCCTCCTTTGTTTATTACTGCTTCATTTTTAGACAAATCTCGTTATCTTTGCATATATTATTATTTACTTGCTATACCCAGCCTTTCAACTGTCTCAGGTTTTGGCGTACCATTTTCGTCAAATCCTATGTGTTTGTAATAGGCCTGGATGAAAGG
>CAIMOB010000043.1 GCA_903842985.1 uncultured archaeon | reverse complement strand
CCTGGGTTAAGAAGAACAAGCTTGAAAAGGGCTCCCACATATATCTGAATGAAAAGCCTGACGGCCTTATTATTTCTCCAAGCAGCGAGCAGAAAAATCAGCCAAAAGAAATGCAAATAGATGTTGCAAACAAGTCAATCGATAGGATAAAGGCAGAGATTGTTGCCAGTTATCTTAATAATTATGACCTAATCGAGATAAGGAATGTGAAAGAGGAGGATGCATTGCAGATAAAAACAATTCTAAGAAATCTTGCCGGGCTTGAGATAATGGAGCAGACGCAGACAAAAATAGTTGTCAAGGATCTGATAAACATAAAGGAAGTATCAATTAAAACTTTAATAAGAAGAATAGACATCATAATCAGGTCAATGTTTGATGATTTGGTTGCAGGCATACACGAAAAAATGGATAAATTGCTTAAAAGTTTTTATCAAAGAGATAGTGACATCAACAGGCTTTATTATCTTTTAAGGAGAGTCATGACTGCTGCATTGGAAAACCCAAACATAAGAAGGATGCTTGAAACCAACTCAATTGAGCTTGTTTTTGACTGGGAGATTGCATTAAGGCTTGAAAAGATAGGCGACCAGCTGAAAAGAATGGCAAAAAGGCTGAATGAAGTGAAACTCGAGAACAGGCCGCATAAGCATATTGACTGCATTCTTTCAGAGCTTCGTGCAACTTATCTTGACATAATGAAGGCTTACTACTCGAAAGACAGGAATATTGCTTTTGATGTTGAACTGAAAAATGTCTGCAGGATACAGAGATGCAACGAGCTGCTCGACCATCTTGAGAAGAATAGAAAAATGGACCTGCATGAAATAGACAACCTTGTTGTTCTCACAGAAAAATTCAAGGACATGTCAGCGTCGATAAAAAACATTGCAAGAACAGTGATTGACAGCGGACTGACAAATAACAAGCCTTAAAAAGAAAAAATTTATAAACTCCTTTTCCTTTATCTGTAATTTGTGATGGTTTACAAATTCCAGCAGACGAATTCTTACAATCTATTTGAAAAAATCTACGAGGTGACTATTTAATGGCAAAGAAGAAAGCAGCAAAGAAGAAGAAATAAGGTGATTAATCATGGCTAAGAAGAAAAAAACAACAAAGAAAAAATCGTCGTGTTGTTCTTGCTGTCGTTGAAACGGCAGCAATTTTTTTGATTTTACAAAAACTATTTGTTTCTATTTATTATGTGATGCTCTCCGTTTGACAGGACTGTTGCAACAGAAACCCTGAAATCCTTGTTGAGGGCATCATAGACAAATTCGGAAATTTCTTTTGCAGTTGCAAACTGCAGGCTTACACCAATCGGCTCGCCTTCAAATGCGGGAAGCGGATTTTGGTTTGCCCCATCATAGGTTGCAATCATCCTTCCTGTGCCAGGCGGAGTTTCAACTTCATAAAAGCACCTCATCCTGTTGCCGTTCCTGTCCCTTTTTATCACGCTCATCGCACTCTGCTCAAATCCGGTTTTAACATATGCAGATATCCTCGGAGTGAAATGCGGCTCGTCAGGCTCAAATGTCCAGGGTTCAAGAGCGCTTTCAAGAATATACGGCGGATTCCGTCTTCCATAAGGCTCCACGCTTATCATGTCTGTCTGTTTACCATTGCTGACAATTATTGAATCTTCATTCAGTATGATTGCAGAATAAATCAGCAGGTCAGGATTGCCTTTTTTCAGCTCATCTTCGTTCGTCGGCTTCACCTGGACTTTCATGCACTGCGCCATCTCCATTTTTCTTGCCTGGCTTGAAGCAGACCTTCCTGTTATTGCGTAGGCAGCATACTGCATTCCAGAAGAATTTTTTCCAATAATGATGACTCTGCCCGGATAATTCATGTTCACAAGCGCATCCAAGTCACTCATTTTTTTACCTCATTTGAAACAATCAACAGCATTCCTGAATATCTGCAGGCCGTCACCTTCTTCAGTACGTTTCTCTCCTTCCCTGTTGCGTGAGTCTTTATCAAACGCCCATTGCGGATGATTTTCTCTGAATAAAAATGCTTCTGGATGAGGCATCAGCCCGAAAATCCTTCCTGTTTCGTCGCAAATGGCTGCAATTGCCTCGTAAGAGCCATTGGGGTTATTAGGATATTCCATTGTTGGTTCGTTTAATAAACCAGCATACTGGCAGGCCACAAGATTCTTGTCAAAAAGTTTTTTAATTATATCTTCAGAAGCGACAAACTTCCCCTCGCCATGCCTGACAGGCAAAGAAATATACTCTATCTCCTTTGTCCAAATACAGTTTTCATAAACTTTCAAATCCACCCACCTGTCCTCAAACTTTCCTGAATCATTAAATATCAAGCTTGCCTGCTGTTCAAAATATTTATTGCCAATTGCAGGCAGAAGCCCAAGCTTCACCAGCGCTTGGAAGCCGTTGCAGATTCCTATGATAAGATTGCCGTCATCTATGAATTTTCTTATATGTTTTTCCAGCCCCTCGCCATTGACCCTTGCATTTTTGATTTTATTGGCCAAAACCCTCCCAGAGCCTAAATCATCCCCGTATGAGAATCCACCTGGAAACGCGATTATATTGTAGTCTGAAATCTTTTCTTCGCCGGCAATTATGTCATTTATGTGGACCCTTTTTGCCTCTGCGCCTGCCAGCTCAAACGCCAGCTTTGTCTCGTAATCGCAGTTTATTCCATACCCTGTCAATACAAGTGCTTTTACCATTTTAAAGTGCTTTGCCAAGCTTCCTTTAGTTTGCAAATATCTGATTCAATTACATTATTGCCATTCAGACCTCTTATGACAAAATCATCTAAATATGTGACTTCGCCAATGCATGCGAAATCAGTTCCCTGCATTAGCTTTTCAAATTCTTCCTTGTTCTTAGGATTAATAGTCACCACAAATCTGCTTTGGGATTCCGAGAACAATATGTAATCATCGCGTGCAGTATTTGTTGGAACCCTGCTTAAGTCGATACTCATTCCATGTCCGCCTGCAAAAGCGCTTTCTGCAAGCGCAACAGCAAGTCCGCCATCACTGCAGTCGTGGCACGATGCAACAAGCTCTTTTTCAACTGCCCTTGGCAGTGCATCATAAATCGCTTTCGCCTTCATAGCATCAACCTTTGGAACAGAGTTGCCCACCGCATTGTTTATTTTGAAATAAACAGAGCCGCCAAGCTCCTTTTTTGTTTTTCCTACAACATAAACCAAGTCGTCTGGGCGCTTAACGTCCATTGTGATTGCTTTTCTGTAGTCATCCATAATTCCAATCGCTGAAATCAGGATTGTCGGTATAATAGAATATTTTTTCCCTTCAACTGTCTTGTCAGATGACATGCTGTCTTTTCCTGAGATGAACGGAGTCATGAACGATAGAGAATAGTTATGGCAGGCTTCTGCTGCCCTTACAAGCTGCGCAAGCTTGAATTTTCCATCAGGATTCTTTTTCTCATCCTGAATCGGGCTTGGCCAGCAGAAATTGTCAAGCAGTGCAATCTTATCAAGAGAGCCCCCTACTGAAATTATCTGCCTGATTGCCTCATCAATTGAACAGGCTGTTCCACGGTAGGCGTCAATCTGCATGTATCTTGGATTTATTCCGTTGCTCACTGCCAGCCCTTTCTTTGACATTGGAACAGGCTTTATGACAGCTGCATCACTCGGCCCGTCGTTGCACCCCCCAGTCAAAGGTTTTATTATTGTGTTCCCCTGGACTTCGTGGTCATACTGCCTTACAACCCATTCCTTGCTGCAGATATTTAAGTCAGCCAGAATCTTCATCAGTGTTCCGGTATAGTCATCAGCAGCAGGAAGTTCCGGCTCCTTGAAAATGGGCCTTGTCCACTCTGCCTCCAACTCCATCTGCGGAACTCCGTCGTGCAAAAAGTCCATGTCAATATATGTGACTGTCCTTTCGCCGTATGCCACATGGAATTTTCCAGAGTCATTAAACCTCCCCAAGACAGTTGATTCAACGCCGTGCCTTTCAGAAAGTTTCATGAATGCATCAATCTTGTCTTTAGGAACTGCAACTGTCATTCTCTCCTGCGCCTCGCTGACCAAAATCTCCCAAGGGTCAAGCCCTTCATATTTCAGAGGTGCATGCATAAGATTCATGCTAAATCCGTTGGAAAGCTGCGCAATTTCTCCGACAGAAGAGCTCAATCCTCCTGCGCCGTTGTCTGTTATTGCGGTGTAAAGCCCCAAATCGCGGGCAACCAGAAGCATGTCCTGCATTTTTTTCTGGACAATCGGCGCGCCTATCTGGACGTGCTGCGAACTAACATTGTCTGTGTGGCTTATTGATGACTGTGTTGCGCCGTGAATCCCATCCTTGCCGATTCTTCCGCCGACCATTACAATGTAATCGCCATAATCGCCAGGAATTCTGTAATCGCCGGGATTTATCCTCTTTTCTTCAGAAGGCTTACCATTTATTTCTTTTGGCATTATGCCAAGCGTTCCGCAGTAAACAAGCGGCCTTGCAGTATAGCAGTCGTCAAAAACAACTGTTCCGTTTATTGTTGGTATTCCGCTTTTGTTTCCGCCATGCTCAATGCCTTTCCTAACTCCCTTAAAAATTCTTTTTGGGTGAAGCACTCCTTTTGGCACATTTTCTTCAGGCGTTTCAGGCGGTCCGAAGCATAGGACATTTGTGTTTGCTATAAGCTTTGCGCCAAGCCCTGTTCCCATCGGGTCCCTGTTGACGCCAACGATACCCGTTATCGACCCTCCGTAAGGCTCTGCAGCTGAAGGTGAATTATGAGTTTCAACCTTGAAAACAATATAGTTGTCTTCGTCAAATTTGATAACGCCTGCGTTGTCAGTGAACACAGACACACAGAAGTCTTTTTCGCCAAGCTTTTTCCTTATTTCGTTTGTTGCAGCGAATATCCTTGTTTTCAGCAGGCTGTCAATTGTCTTTCCTTCATAATCTATTTTTGCATTAAAAATCTTGTGCTTGCAGTGCTCACTCCATGTCTGCGCAATTGACTCAAGTTCAGCATCTGTCGGGTTTGCAAGCCTGATTTTCTTTCTTTCATCAGCAACTTCAGGCCTTGAGAAATACGCTTTTATAGCTTTCATTTCCTGAAGATTCAATGCGAGAAGCCTTTCGTTGCTTATTCTTGTCAATTCTTCATCAGGCACATCCAGGCTGATTTCATTTACGTTTCCGCCTGTAAGCCTTGCAACAGGAAGGTCAAGCGCTTCACCCACCCTCCATCTTTCTATTAATGAATTACTCAAGTAATTTGCAATCTTTTCAATGTTTTTTCTTTCCAGTGCTCCGGAAATCAATAATTTTTTTGAAGTGAAAAACTTTTCTTCTTTCGAAAGCTTTCTCCCAAGCAAATCCTCAACAGCTTCCCTTGCAGTTGCGCCGACGTTGTCAGTCACGCCTGGCTTGTAGCCGATTTCAAGTATTATTCCGTCTGCAGAGAACGCGTCATCAACCAAGCATTCTTGCACTATTTTGTCTGTCAGAGGCCCCTGCGCAATCCTTTGCAGTTCCTCTCCAGAGAACCCTGCGTTTGTCGAGTAAACATCAACAACCCTGACCCCTCTAACATCTATCCCCAAATCTTCTTTGACATCTCTTTCTATGCTTTTCCCTCTAGCATCATTGAATTCTTCCTTTATGATGACTTCAATTCTGTGCATTTTATTTGAACTCCAGTGTCTGCCCTTCTTTGAAATGACCCCTGCTATTTATCCTTATGCCTGGCTTTTTTGTCACGTTACCAACTATTTGCGAATAATCTCCTATCTTACCTAGTTTGTCAAGGGTTTTTTGGCACTCTTTTTCTGAAACAACAACTATCATGCCGTTTCCCATATTCCATGTCTTGTATGCTTCTTCATCAGAAACATTGCCCCATTCCTGCATTTGCTTCATTATTTCAGGAGGGTACAACAAATCATTCAGTTCTGCACCCAGCTTTTTAGCGCCTAAGACCCTTCCAAGCTTTCCTGGAATTCCTCCGCCAGTTATGTTTGCAACGCCCTTCAATTCAACATATGACTTTTCGCCAAACCCTCCATGCAGTTTAAGAATTTTTTTTGTATAAATTCTTGATGGAGTTAGCGCCAGAGAAGCCACAACTGGCTCTTTGTGCCATTCATCTCCAAATTTGTTAGTCAATATCTTCCTTACCAATGAAATGCCGTTTGACCTAAAACCATACTCTGGCAAGGCAATCAAATAATCTCCGGGTTTTATATTTTTTCCAGTAATCTCTTTTCCTTTTCCAAGAATAGAAAGAACTGTTCCGCACCAGTTGTATGCATTTTCTGTATATCCGCCAACTCTCTTGCCAAGCTCAGCTATTTCCCCTGAAACAACAGCAACACCTGTTTCTTTTGCAGAGCCAACCATTCCTTCAGCAAGCTGCTTAATTATGCCTTCATCAAGCTTTTTAACATCTAAGATATTTGACAGCGCAATAGGCTCTGCTCCAAATCTCATAGAATCGTCAGCCAGCATTGCGAAAAGGTCATAAGCCATTGTTTTGTGGTTCCCTGTTCTTTCGGCAAATTCAACCTTTGTGCCAATGCCATCTGAATTCAGCATTAATCTATAAGAACCAAAATTTATTGTGATAATCCTATGCAGTCCTTCCTTTTCCAGAACTTCAATCTCTCCGATTCTGCCTTTCCTGTTTGCGTAAGTTTGCTGGCACGCCTGCGCCATTATCTTGCTGCAAACATCCCCCAAATCAACATTAACTCCTGAGTCCTTGTAAGTCAAACCTTTTGTCATTTTTCACCTCAAATTTTTTCAAATGATGAGCAGTTTTATATAGTTTTCCAGAAGCTTTTCGTACCAAGTTTGTGACGAATACGCCTCAATAAAGCTTAAATATTAACTCACTTTAGCAATCTCCATGGACAAGAGACAAAAGATTCTGGACTTCATGACAAGGGACTCAAGGATTTCAGCTGCGCAGATAGCTGCAATGCTTGACATGGATGAAAGCGAAGTTAGGAGGGCAATCAAGGGCTTTGAAGATGACAATGTAATTGTCAAGTACAAGGCAATGGTCAATCCGCAGAAGGTGGAAAACGGCAATGTAACTGCGCTGATTGAAATAAAAGTCATACCTGAGCGCGGCACCGGCTTTGACTCTGTTTCAGAAAGAATCGCGAAATTCCCAGAGGTCAAGAGTTTATTCTTATTGTCAGGCACATACGACCTGCTTGCGATTGTCGAGGGAAGAAACCTCCAGGAAGTCTCTGCATTTGTCTCGCAGAAGCTCGCAACAATTGAAAGGGTGCAGAGCACGACAACGCATTTCCTTCTCAAGAAATACAAGGAAGATGGGATAGAATTCTTTGAGCAGGACAGGACAAGAAGGCTGCAGATAACACCATGAATGAGAAAGTTAAGGCAATTCCGCCGTCAGGCATAAGGAAATTCTTCGACATGGTCAGTGAAATGAAGGATGTTGTTTCGCTCGGCGTTGGCGAGCCTGATTTCGTGACTCCCTGGCACATAAGGGAAGGCTCAATATACGCTTTGGAGAAAGGGCACACTTCTTACACATCAAACAAGGGAATGAAGGAATTAAGAGAAGAAATCGCAAAATATGCAGCAGAAACTTTCAATGCTCCTTACGACCCGAACAATATTCTTGTGACTGTCGGGGTCAGCGAGGCATTTGACCTGGCGTTGAGAGCTTTGCTCAATCCAAATGATGAAGTGATAATCCCAGAGCCATGCTATGTCAGCTACAAGCCATTGAGCTATTTGTGCAATGCAAAGCCAGTTGTAATTGGCACAAAAGAGGAGGATGAGTTTGAGCTGAGGGCAGAGGATATTGAAGAGGCAATAACAAGGAAAACAAAGGCAATTGTATTGAATTACCCGAATAATCCTACCGGCGCAACATTGTCAAAAAAGCGCATGAACGAAATTGCAAACACAATTCTCCAGAACAAAATCTGGCTTATTTCAGACGAGATTTACTCTGAGCTGACTTACGATGGCAGCCACACTTCATTTGCAAGCTCTGAGGAGATGAGGAAAAGGATGATTTTCCTGCATGGCTTTTCAAAGGCATTTGCAATGACTGGCTTCAGGATTGGCTATGCAGCCGGTCCAGAGGAAACAATAAGCCTGATGACAAAAATCCACCAGTACTCAATGCTCTGCGCGCCGACAATGGGGCAGATGGCTGCAATTGAAGCGCTGAGAAAGGGGAAAGAGGAAATGCTGAAGATGAAGGAGGAATATGACCAGAGGCGAAAGCTGATTGTAAAGGGATTAAACAAAATCGGACTGAACTGCTTCATGCCAAAAGGCGCTTTCTATGCGTTCCCATCAATAAAATCAACAGGGCTTTCATCTGAGATGTTTTGTGAGGAGCTTCTTAAAAAGGAGAAGGTTGCGACAGTGCCAGGCAACGCGTTCGGAAGAAGCGGGGAGGGCTTTATAAGGTGCTCCTATGCAGCATCAATAGACGAAATAAACACGGCATTGGAGCGGATTGAAAAGTTTATAAACAATATGTAAACCAATTTATATTTTATACCACAGATATACTTATTAATCAATTTTTATTTTGAAATTTTAGGGTATTTATGGACGAGACAAAAGAGAGTTGCGGAATTGTTGCAGCCAGGCTGAAAAAGCCGCTTGCTGAATATTCTCCTGGAGGAGTTGTTGAGCCTATTTACAGGATGCTTCTCGCGCTGCAGAACAGGGGACAGCTCAGCGCAGGCTTTACAACGCTTAACCCAAATGGTTCAGGGCTTTTCAAATTCCCTCACACAGGCGTGGGACTTGTTAATGAAGTTTTCCAGAGGACAAACGAAGAAAAATCATTAGAATTGTTTAAGAAATATGCGAGCACAGTGGGCATAGGCCATAATAGATACGCAACAGTGAATGTTGGAGAAGATTACTCTACAATTCTGGAAGAAGCGCAGCCATTTTACCGTGCTCATGGGAAATTATGGAAGGAATTTGCGCTGGCATTCAATGGAAATCTTGCAAATTACAGTGAATTAAGGAAGCAGCTGGAAGGGGAAAGAAGAAGCTATACTTTCAAGACAAATACTGATACGGAGATTCTTCAGCATTTGTTCGCGATAATGATTGCAGAGGAAGAGGATAAGCTTGAGAAAAAGCCTGACGAGGCTCCAAGAAAACGCAAGCCAAATTTTCTGCACGTATTAAAGCGCGTTTACCCAGAATTTGACGGCGCGTACAACATAGTTTTTCTGAATGGCAACGGCGATTTGGCAGTCATAAGAGATCCCCTGGGATTCAAGCCGTTGTGCTATGGGGAAAATGACGAGCTTTTCGCCGCAGCATCCGAAAGCGTTGCGCTGACAAAGATTGGAATAAAAGAAATAAACTTTGTAGACCCAGGGCAGGTAGTTATGTTCCAGGACGGCAAATTTTCAGTTGAAAGGTACGCAAAAGCGGAGAAAACTGCAGAATGCATGTTCGAAAGGGTTTATTTCTCCGACGTGTCTTCGGTTTTCGATGAAGGCTCAATATATGAAATGAGAACGAGTCTTGGCGCAGAGCTTGCAAAAAATGAGCCCCTGAAAAAAAACTTCAAGGAAGACAAAGAATTCATTGTTGTACCAGTTCCCCAGACCTCAAAGACATCTGCTGAAGCATATGCAAATGAACTTGAACTGCCATATAAAGAAGGGGCAATAATTAAGAATGACTATGTGGGAAGAATTTTCATAGAAAAGAAAAGAAAAAAAATAAAAGATAAGTTCAGGCTTGTGAAAGATATTCTGCATAACAAAAAAGTGATACTGGTTGATGACAGCCTGGTCAGGGGGGACACAAGCAGGGAGATAGTGGAGTATTTAAAAAATGAGGGAGGAGTTAAAGAGGTTCATATGAGATTAACGTGCCCTCCAATAATGGCGCCCTGCTTTTACGGAATAGATTTTCCAACAGCAAAAGAGCTCGCAGCTGCCAAATACAAGTCACTAGACGATGTTGAATTCTATCTGGCGCAGGACATAGGTGCGACAACCTTGAAGTACCAGACAATTGAAGGGCTTGTCAATTCGCTGATTCTTCCGAAAGGACAATTATGCCTTGCCTGCCTTAACAAAGAATACCCAACAAAATGCGGCGAAGAGAATTACAAAAAACAAATCTAGATTTTATCTATCTTAACAATCTCTTCCTTGCCTGACTCCATGTTCTTTACCTTCACATTCCCCTTCTTCAGCTCGTCAGGCCCGGCGAAAATAACCTTCTTTGCCTTTATCGTGTTTGCGTAATCCAGCTGTTTTGAAAGCGGCCTTCTCATCAAATCAATTTCAACAGAATATCTTTTTCTCAGTTCGCTGCAGATTTTAAATGCCTTTTCCCTCACCTGGTCATTGATTACTGCGATGAAGAAATCAACTCCCTTATCAGGCTTCGGCATTCTTTTTTTCTCCTGCAGAAGCAGGCTAAGCGTTGAATAGCCAATTGCAAATCCTGTTGCAGGTGTTTTCTCCCCGCCGTACTGCTCAACAAGATTGTCATACCTTCCTCCGCCTGCAATTGACCTGAACTTTCCCTCCTTGTCAAACGCCTCAAAAACATTTCCTGTGTAATATGACAATCCTCTTGCTGTTGAAAGGTCGAGCTTCACGAATTCTTTTGGGACAAGGCTGAAAACAGCCTTCAATTCCTCAAGCCCTTCTTTTGCAAGCTTGTTCATCCTCAGCTTCTCAAACTCTTCCAATTTTTCAATCATTATGATTTCATTTATCTTCCTGAAATTGATGTCCATCATTGTGAATTCCTTTTCAAGCTCCTCAATCGAAAGCTTGTCGCTCTTGTCAATTGCCCTGAAAACAGCTTCTAATTTGTCTGCGGGGATGAAGTCAAGCAGTCCCTGCAGTAATTTCCTGTTGTTGATTTTTATAACAAAATCCTTCTCAGTCAGCCCGACTGATTTTAATGCATCAATCATAAGATTAACTATTTCAGCATCTGCCTCTGGCTTGTCTGTGCCAAACAGCTCAACGCCGAACTGGTAGAACTCCCTTAATCTTCCTTTCTGCGGAGCCTCATATCTCCAGAGCTTGTCAGCATAATACCATTTGACTGGCTTTGCCAGTTCCCTCTGCTTCTGCACAAACAGCCTTGTTGCAGGAACAGTCAGGTCAGGCCTCAGCCCAAGCTGTTCGTTGCCTTTTTTCTCAAGGACAAAAATCTGGCTTCTTATCTCCTCTCCCTGCTTTGTTTCAAGCAATTCCAGTGTCTCGAATGCAGGTGTTTCTATTTCCCTGTAGCCGTAGCTCTCTGCAACAGCCTTTAATCTGTTGAAAATCATCTGCTGGACCTGCTTGTCATCAGGATACCAGTCCATCGCTCCTTTTACCGGCTGCATGGCATATACTTGGTTTTGGCTCTTTATAAATCTTGTTGCTTTTTCCTGCAGATAAATTTATTAAGATGCTCGGGCTACTTTTTCATATGGCTAATTTTGATGATTTCAAACCATATTCTTACAAGACCCATGGCAATCTGTAAGAATATTTGAGAACACATCACGAAAGCAGCAGCGCGAGTAATAGTTTTTCCGGGCCTAATTGTTTTTTTATTATTAAGCACAAAGGGCTTATGATTTCTGGTTCCACACGCATAAGAGTGGATAGAAGCTCAGTGCCTGATATCAGCTATTTTGTAAATTCTGATTTTTAGTTAGAAAGCAGCGGCACTGGCGAATGGAACATGAGTTGCATTGGCGCAGAAAAAGGAGTCTATACACCAAGAGAGGCATTAAAAAATAAAATATGGTCAATTTCTGGCTTGGACCTCTCAAAAATTATATTGTCAAAAAAATAAAAAAACAAAAATTAGACTGCTTTGATTATTTTAGCAATTATCATCAAGACAATTCCGCCAACAATCAGCCAGAAGCCTGCAAACGGCTGCCATAGCGAATTAAGCAGTGCAGCAAGTCCAAGCACAAGCGCAATTCCGCCAACCAGGCAGAGTTTCATTGCACAGATTTTTCTTCTTATTGCCTTTTTTATTCTTGGCAGATCCTTTAGCTTGAAAGCAAGGTCTTGTAATTCAGACTCTGCAAAGCTTGCAAGAAGACCAAGAACTTCTTCCTTGTGCCTGCCCCAAAGTGCCTCAGCACCTTTCTTTATTTTAGATAATACTTTTTTTGCCATCATATCACCTCTTTAATGCACATAGATATAATGGAGTTTTTAAAGGTTATTATTTCTTCTTGTTCCTTCCTCTGCTTTCGACAATTTCCAGCCTCTTTAAAATTCTTTGCGCATCTGGGTATGATTCTTTGTATCCTTCAATTGCCTCATCAAAACACTCTTCAAAAATCTTGTAGTGCTTTGATTCCAATGCCTGCTTCAGCAGATGAAGGTCAACTGCCTTGTCCTCTTCTTTTTCAGAGAAAAAGCTCAGCCCGAAATCTATGAAATGGACCTCGTTTCCAAGAATCATGTTTGAGGTTGTCAAATCGCCGTGGATTATGTTGTTCGCATGCAGTTTTGCAACCTTTCTTCCTATTTCCCTGCTTAGTTTCTTGGGGTTGGTGTGCAGAACTTCCTTAACCAAATCTCCTTTCACATGGCTCATTGCTATCTTCATATTTTTGTCATCCATGTTTATCAGCTTCGGTCCTGGAAACCCAATCTCAGAAAGCTTTTCAATTACCTTTGCCTCGCGCCTTGTCCTGCACTTCCTCAGCTCTGCATCTATTTCAGGATGCCTGTAGCTCTTTTCAAACCTGTGCTTGACTACAGTTATTCCGTCTGAATGGATTACTGCCTCTGCGCCTTGCGCTATCTTCTGCATACTGTCCTCAGCATCGATTCAAATCCTGTTTTTACAAGCCCAGCAAAATAATATAGTGGCGAGCCGTCTTTTATTATTGGTTCATTAACAAAAATATCTTTTTTCTTATTTGCATAGATTCCAAGATTAGTGCAGTTTGCCAAAAATTCGCTTTCATCATTTTCATCAACAAATACATGGCTACTCCCATTTGTCTTTAAAAGCAGCTTGTCACTAAGCGCCTCTTGCGTATCAAGCCTAAGAAATGGCGGATTAGGTTTTTGATCTTTAGATATTATTTTTCCATGCGTGCTCATTATTCCATGACTTATTGTTATGTACTCTTTCGGAATCTCAAATATCTTTGCCGCGAGCACAGCCCTGTTGCTTAATTCGTCTATGTTTCCATATATCGCATAATAGTTTATCATTTTAACCCCTCCCAGAACACCTCTAAAACCCTGCTATATATGGTTATATTTAAATATTAGTATTTTAAGCATACTAAATATACAGCCCCGTAGTGTAGCATCACAAACCCTTTCTTTAGAAAAGAAAGCGTTAGGGCGGAAAGAAACTATATTACAAGTGTCATAATAATATGCGCGTAACCGCGCGTATTCTAGCGACATATTTAAAAATAAGCACATATGATTCTTATTCAAACAGCCCCGTAGTGTAGCGGCAATCATGTCAGGCTCTGGACCTGGAGACGGCGGTTCGAGTCCGCCCGGGGCTATCTTGTTAAGTTAATAGTTAACGAGGTGAAAAAAATGAAGATTGTACTGGCAACAACATCTCAATACAGAATCGAAGCAATGAGGCTTACGGGGATACATTTTAAATCCAAAGCCAGCGATGTTGAAGAGTATAGCAATGGAAGGCCAAAGGGGCCTGCGGACTTGGTAAAATACCTGTCAAGGTTAAAAGCAGAAGCTGTAGCAAAAGACTGCCTAGATTCTTTGGTTATTGGAATGGACACAGTTGTTCATTTTGAAGGGAAAGTGCTTGAAAAGCCCCAGTCTTACAAGGAAGCATTTGAAAGATTAAAGAAATATTCTTCCGGGGGAATGCAGGAGCTTTTTACAGGGATAACTATGATTAACACTAAAACAGGAAAAATTAGCCAAAGAGTTGTTGTATCTGGTGTAAGATTCAGGGAAATATCTGAAAAAGAGATAAGGCAATATCTTAAAGAAGATCCAAAATATAATACATATGCTTTTGGATATGACGCACTAGGCCACATCAGCTCAACTTTCATTAATTATTTGGAAGGAGATCCCAATAACATACTGAAGGGGATACCGATAGCAACAGTTATTGAAATGATAAGACAGGCTAAATAAAATAGTTAAACTTCTTGAATATATTCTAACATAGGCCTCCTAAATCAATTATTGGTAGTTCTGCTTTCAGGCGCATTTTCTCTAAGTGTTTGTTTACCAAATTGTAAACTGAACAATGCCTCTCATTTATCTCATCTCCTTCGATAAGCAAGTATTTAGGAAATCCTTTTTTGTCAATTCTTATGAAAATATTTCCATTTATCGGGCCGGTTGTTCCGTCGACTGTGGCAAAATCTCCTTTTTCAGGAGAATCTAGTTCTGCAATCTTTTCGAGCACAAGCACGTCTTCCCTGGCAGAGTGAGGAATCACGACATAATCCCCCCTGTCAAGAAGGTGAGTTCTGTATACTCTTCTTCCGGCTATAAACTCAAAAAATTCATTCATGTTTATAGCTCCTTTCTCGCATGATTTTTCTAGGTCCATTTTCATTACCTCCATCAATTCTTGAGATTAAAGAAGCGCCTAACCTATATATTTGTTATTGAATTTTATTCAACTTTTAACCGAAATATTTATAAATAATTGAATATTATTCAATAATATGAAGGATATAAGGCCAAAGTTAGTGAAATTATTAAAGGAGAACTATTGCACTCCTCAGATTTTAAAAATTGCCAAAAATTTGAAGGAGCCGTCAACAACCATTCATTATAATATCAAAAAATTAGAGGAGGAAAAAGTTATTAAAACATACAAGGCAGTATTTGATTACAAAAAGATTGATGAAGGATTTTGCTCTTATGCCCTGATAAATTTGTCTTCTGAGGAATATGTAAATCCTGAAAAGATAGCGATGGACTTGTCAAAATACCCTGAAATAGAAAGTATTGATATATGTACCGGAGATTGGGAGCTGGTCTTGAAAATCAGGACAAAAGACCAAGATGAATACTATAATTTTATTAAAAATGTTTTATCCAGAAAGGGCATTGTAAAAATAAAATCCCTGACTTCTTTGAAGCAGCTTAAAACTGAATTTGTTAAATTATTTTAAGTGGATTACTCATAAAACCTGTTCTTGAAAATATTCTCATTTAATCAACTCAGAAATATAAAGCAGCACCACGCCAGCAAATATTAAGATTATCACTCCTATCTTTGGAAGCAGCATCACCTTCTTGAATGAGGTTTGCGCCTAAATTTAGATTTAAAACCTCTGTAAAACTGTTGTTTTTGTGCAGGTTTAGCAGCTTCGCCGACAGCATTTTTTGCATATTCTGAATGATACGCATGCGGCATAACCTCAATCTTTTGCCTAATCAGCTTTTCAATGGCATGAAGAAAATTTCTTTCATCTGCCGCACAAAAAGAATATGCCGTGCCTTCTGCCCCCGCCCGCGCAGTCCTTCCAATCCTGTGGATATAACTTTCAGGCTCATTGGGAAGCTCAAAATTTATGACATGAGAAATGCAGTCTATATCAATCCCGCGTGCAGCAATGTCTGTGGCAACCAAAACTTTTATTCTTCCTGATTTGAAATCACGCAGCGCCTGCGTTCTCGCATTCTGCGATTTATTCCCGTGAATTGCATCCACAGAGACACCATTGTGGCTCAGGTATACTGCAACCTTATTTGCACGGTGTTTTGTGCGGGTAAACACCAAAACCCGGGTAAGATTTTTTTGTCTAAGAAGGTCCAGTAATAGTTTTTCCTTGGCGCCGGAATCTACAAAAAATACGCATTGTTTTACACTTTCAACAGGGGTTGCTTGCGCTGCAGCCTCAACATGAACCGGATTTTTAAGAAGTTTTCCAGCAAGATCACTTATCTGGTTGGACATTGTTGCTGAGAAAAAAAGCGATTGGCGCCTTTGGGGCAATTTTGATATTATTTTTCTAATATCCTGGATAAATCCCATATCAAGCATTTTATCAGCTTCGTCTAAAACAAAAAATTCAATATCTTTTAAGCTTATTATGCCCTGATTCATCAAATCAAGCAATCTGCCTGGTGTTGCAACAATAATGTCAACGCCTTTGGACAGCGCATTAACCTGCGGTCCTTGGCCAACGCCCCCAAAAATAACAGCGTGCTTAAAATTAAGAAACTTGCCATATGCAGAAAAACTTTCACCAATTTGCGCTGCAAGTTCTCTGGTTGGTGCAAGTATGAGCGTGCGAACAATTCGAGGATGTTTCTCAGTCATTCTCTGAAGGATTGGCAATACAAATGCAGCTGTTTTGCCTGTTCCTGTTTGGGCTATGCCTATTAAGTCTCTCCCTTTCAAGAGATCAGGAATTGCTTTTGACTGTATTGGTGTTGGCTCAACATACCCCTGTTTGGCAACTGCCCTTTCAAGCGGCTCTATCAGGTTTAAATTTTTAAATGACATTTTAGTTTCTTTATTAAGGAATAAACACCTGTTTTATTAAGGTATGCAATTAAATCCTTCATTGTTGCAGTAATTCATATACTTCTTTTTGGCTCACATTTATAAACAGACATTAATTCTTAATTTTATAAAAAGCAGCTAAAGCGAGCGAAACATGGGAAAATTCAATAAAACAAAAAGTTTTGGCAAAAGAGACTTCGGCAGATCAAATAGCTCAGGCAGGCCAGAAAGAAGGTCTGATAGAGAGGATTTTAGCAGGCCAAGAAGAAATTCTGAACTTGAAATGACCAGTGCAATCTGCGCCAAATGCGGCAAAAGCTGCGAGATTCCATTCAAGCCAACAGGCAACAGACCAGTCTATTGCAGAAGCTGCTTCACACAAACAGGCCCTTCTGAGTCAGGCAATGAATCCAGGAACTTTGCATCCAGGGACAGATACAGTAATCGTTCAGAGTCAAAATCAGGATCATCTTCTGAAGAGCTGGATAGAATAAATCGAAAACTGGATAAGATACTGCGGGCATTAGAAATAGATTAAATCAATTCAGCGAGATAAAGCAGCATTATTACATTCTCTCAAGAATTCTTATGCGATCATTTATATCTGGATGCGTTGAAAATAACCCGCTAATCTTTCTTTTAAATGGGTCTGAAATAAATAAAGGAGCAATAGCCTTATTTACATTCTTTTTTGTTTGCTCTGACGGCTGTTCATTTTTTATTTTATTAAATGCGCCGATCAATCCTTTTGTATACCTTGTGAATTTAACTGCGGATGCATCAGCTGCATATTCTCTTTTTCTGCTTATTGCAAGCTGAACAAGTTTTACAATAAGCGGCGCAACAATTGCCAGAACTACTCCCACCAGCATTAGAATTGCATTTCCTCTGTTTTCCTTGTCGTTTCCGCCGCCAAACCGCAGGCTCCTTAAAAATAATTGGGAAAATATTGCAATCATCCCAACCATTACAGCAACCAGCGTCATGAACCTTATGTCATAATTTGCTATGTGGCTTAATTCATGCGCAAGCACTCCCTCTAATTCTTGCTTATTTAATTTTTTCAAAGCCCCTGTTGTTACACAGATAACTCCTCTTTTTGGATCACGTCCTGTTGCAAAAGCGTTTATCTGCTCATTTTCCATTACATATAATTTTGGCATTGGCATTCCAGAAGCAAGGCAGAGACCCTCAACTGAATTATAAAATTGTCTGTGCGCAGTATTTGACGCAGGTTTTGCTCCAACAGAATTAAGAGCTATTTTGTCTGATTTATAATAACCAATCAAGACGTAAAGAATGGACATAACTATGGCAATAATCATAATTAAAAAAAAGTAATCTGGGCCAAATCCATAACTTATAACATAACCAAGAACCATAAATACAATAAATATGCTGAAGATGAGCAAAACCGATTTTATCTTATTTCTCTTGATCTGATCATAAAAATTTATCCTTTCAGCCATCTTATTCAAAATTTACTTTAGGAACAGATCTTTCCGATTCTGCAATCTTAAGATAAGGTCTCTGTCTTATACTAAATATTGATGCAAATATTTTTCCCGGAAACATTTTTATGCTGTTATCAAAATCAAGGATATTGTCATTGTAAAACTGCCTTGAGTAAGCAACCTTATCTTCTATTGCGCTTAATTCTTGCTGTAATTGTAAAAAATTCTCATTTGCCTTTAAGTTTGGATAATTTTCAGCCAAAGCAAAAATTGATTTAAGTGCAGATTGCAACTGATCTCCTGCTTTTACTTTCTTGGCTATATCTTTTGCTGCCAGAAGCGCTTTTCTCGCATTTGTGACTTCTGTAATTATGCTCTTTTCATGCTTCATATAGCCTTTTACAGAGTTTATTAAATTAGGAACCAGATCAGCTCTTTTCTTAAGTTGGACATCTATTTGAGCCAAAGAATTATCTATTCTGTTGCCCAATCCAACAAACTTATTATAGTAATATATAAAAATAATTACTAGAACAATCAGGATGATTAATAAGGTCCATAATGCGCTCATTTATGAATTTAAATAAGGGTGGTTTATAAATTTTTCTAAGATTATCAATAATACGCTTCCTTTCAAAAACAGAAAGATTTATATTCTTAAATGACTATAATGATTGCATGAAAAATTCATTTTTATTTCCCGAAAAATTTACGGATTTGAAGACAACTAAGAAGCTGCAATAGCCTCATCTCTTTCTCCATTTTTGCTGGAAATCATGGGGAGAGACAGGACTATGGAGGTCGTAAAAATGGATGTCATAAAATCAGGCGGGACAAGTCTGGGAAATGCAGATGCGATAATTCGGAGCTGTGAAATTGGAAAGACTCACTTGGAGAAGTCAAGACCGAAGCTTGTTCATGTTGTTTCTGCTGTCGGCACAGATAAAAAAAATGATATAAACACAAAAGTCACAGATGCGCTGAAAACTCTTGCTGAGCAGGAATATAATAACAAAAGCGGCAATGCACAGCATGAATGGCTGATTCAAAGGCACGACAAGGTAGTTTCAGAATTGAAACTCGATGGCGCCATTTTGGATACATATTTCAGCGAGATTAAGAAAAGATGCGAAAAGCCTCTCAGGAATTATCAGCAGTATCTGGCATTGATGATGTCATTCGGCGAAAGAATATCGAAGGAGATAGTCGCAGCACAGTATAAATCAATGGGAATTAATGCAGTTGCGCTTGACACATGGGATATAGGGATGGTCACAGACTCCAATTTTAACAACGCAAGACTCCTTCTGGAAAGTTATAAAAGAATACGCAGCAACATATGCAAATTGAAATATGATGTGATTGTCATCGGCGGATTTGCGCACAAGGACAAAGTTGGAAGAATAACAACATTCAGCAGGGGCGGAACAGACCTTGATTCAACAATAATCGCTGCAGCAATAAACGCAGATGCGGTTTACAATTACACAGATGTTGCAGGAATACTCACTGCAAACATTCCTGGTGGAAGAACTGTTAAAATCCTTTCTTACAGGGAAGCTGAAGAGCTGACTTACAACAAAGTCAAGCTCCATCCGGACTCTATAGCGCCGCTGAAGAAAAAAGGAATAAGAATGATAGTAAAAGATACATTCCATCCAAACCGCAAGGGGACAATAATACAGGAGAAATCAGATGACTCGATAAAAAGCATAGCGTTTGTTGAAAACAACACTGTGCTGAGAATATACAACCCTTCAATGGTCAGCAAGGCAGGCTTTGCAGCAGAAGTCTTTAATACATTTGCAAACCATGAAATTTCAATCGGATTCATTTCCGATTCAAAGGCTTCAATCACGCTAGTCCCCGAGAACAACGGGAAGCTTGAAGAAGCAATTGGGGCGCTTAAGAAAAAAGGCTACCAGGTTCAGGCAAAGCCAGGAATGGCATGGCTCAGCCTTGTCGGCGAAGGAATGCAATATAAAATAGGCATTTCTGCGAAGGCGACAAGCGCGCTGGCCAAGGCGCGCGTAAACATAGTTGCCCAGTCCCAGCCTTTGGAGGAAATATGCATAAACTACATTGTCAGCGGAGACGATGGGATGAAGGCGCTGAGGGCGCTGCATCACGAGTTTTTCGAGAAGTAGCAACTCCAGCACAAGAATATTTATATATTTTATTTGTTCTCTTTTTTTTATGCAGAGACAAAAAATAGATATGGACATAGTCGTAATCCACAATCCAGATTCTAAGCAGAATTTAAAGGACCCTGACAAGCGCGATAAACTCGAGCGCATCGTCAAGGGTTATGCAACAGTCAAAAAAACATCACATCATGAAGAGGTAGATATCATCGCTGAAGAATGCAGAAAATCAAACATACGTTACCTCTGCATTGATGGCGGTGATGGCACAAGCCAGAAAACGCTGACAGCTTTCGATAAGATTTACGGCAAAGAAGAATTGCCTTGCATTGTCCCTCTCAGGGGGGGCACGGCAAACATAATTTCAAATTCTGTTGGCCTGAAGGGCGACTATAGGTCTATTCTTGAATCGCTTATTGACCATCACAAATACAACAAACGAATAGGCAGGATAAAAAAACAGATTCTTGAAGTTAATACAGAGGATAGAAAGAACTGCGGCTTCCTGTTCGCAAACGGCATTGTCAGCAATTTTTACCACTCCGATGGGCTTGGATATGATGACCGCTCAACAGGCACGCCGAGTGCGTGGAAAGCTGTAAAGCTTATTGCGAAAGGGATTTATGGGGTTGTGATAGATAACAGCGTATCAGATAAGATATTTGATTTTCAACCGACATCTGTTGATGTTGATGGCAAAAAATATGAGGGAAAAATGACTATGTTTGCAACATCCCTGCAGAACGCAATGATTGTTGTTGTCCCAATAAACAGGCACACAAAAGAAGGGATGTTTCAGGTGTATGGAACATCAAGGACAGGCAGAAGAATGGTGGAACCTGTCGCAAGAATGCTTGCCGGAGGTTCACTTGATATACCTGGCTGTATAGACACGCAGGTGAAACAGCTGACCATAAAGTCTGATGAGATGTGGAGATATATACTTGAAGGTGAGCCATATTCATGCAAAACAGCAACAATCAAGCCAGGGCGTATAATTGAGTTCCCTGTGCTTTATAGCTGATTCCGGCGTTTTTAACTGTTTTCTTGAAAAGGTTTATATACCCCCTCAAACATAATAATACCTGGGGCAGATTAACTGCAACGACGACTATATTCTGTTAAGAGACGGACGGGAGAGCTGCAAAGCCCTAAAAAGTCTGTTTGGATGTTTGGTAATTTATTTGGCTGGAATAGTCATAATTACAAAATGAAAAACAAGGCGAATGTAGCTGTATTTTTGGCGATCTTAATCGTCCTACTACCTGTGGCTGTCGCATCCGAATCAAAGGGTTACAGCCTTGCTTATGATGGTAATGGTAATTTAGTAAAAGATGACAAGTATTTTTATGAATACGATGCTTATAATAATCTGGTCAAGATAAGGTTGGGGAGTTCTTTTGGCGATGTTGTTTCTGAGTTCTTCTATGATGATTCTGGGAACAGGGTTAAGAAAATTGAATATAAGAACGGCAAAAAAGAGACAACTTATTATGCAGGCGATTTGGTAAGGGTTGTTAATTCTTCCGGAAGCTACGATACTGTTTATTATTATGCTGGCAGGGAGCTTGTTGGGGAGAAGATAGCAAACAAGACAAAAAAATACTATCATCCTGATGCTCTTGGAAGCACACGGCTTGTGACTGACAGCGCAGGAAAGGCAGTTGAGAAAACAGCATACATGCCATTTGGCGAGCAGCTGCAGGGCGGGAATGACAGGTACACATTCACAGGGCAGGAAAAGGATTCTACTGATTTGATGTATTACGGAGCGAGATACTACAGCCCGACATTGAAGAGATTCACCCAGCCGGACACGGTTCTTCCTGATATCTATGATCCGCAGCAGCTGAACAGATACGCTTATGCAAGGAACAATCCACTGAAATATGTTGATGACAGCGGGCATTTTTTGGATATTTTATTTGACATCGGCGCGATTATTTGGGATGTACATGACATAATCAAAGCTCCATTGAATTGGATAAACTGGGCTTCTTTTGGAGCAGATGTTGTATGTGCAGCTATCCCTGGGCTTATGGGAGGTGGCGTGCTGATAAAAGGCGTAGCCCACATTACTGAAGAAGCAAAGGCTGCAAAAACAGTTGAAAAAACAGCAACAAAAGTTGCTAAAAAGACATACGAAATATTTGATAAAACAAAAGATGTTCAGCGCATCGATAAGAATGTTAACAAAGTTGCAAAGTTTGAAGATATAACTGCCAAATCACAAAAAGAAGCAACATCAACAATTCTTACAGCACATCCGAATGCTCAAAAGATTAAGTACTCAGGAAAAGAGTTGTCAGCTGAAGAAAGAACAGCACAAAGAAAAATTTGGACAGATCAAAGAGATGTTTATGGTACAAAATATCAATACCACACTCAATGGAATGGAGATACCCTTGTGGGGCATCCTGCAGGAGGTGCTCACGCAACCACGTCCCATATTCACGTCAGATTTGATGACCCAGCTAAAGGAATATACAAAGAATCGGCGGTGCTAATTGAAAACAAATAAAAAATTAACATTGAACCAACTGAAGGGTTCATTAGGTAATGGAAAAATAGTTAGTTACGACTATGATTATGAGGAAGACGGCAAAAAAATTCAAGTTTATGTAAGTTTATGCAGAGTGTCAGGAAATAAAAAAATATCTTTGTATGTTGATAAAAGATTCCCTGATATGGATATAAATGAGCATATAGAAGAGATATGCGTTGATTTCAACACAACAGAAGAAGCATTGGATTATATCCGAAAAAATACTAAGCTAGATATTGATAAATACATAAAACAAAATGACTAAGCCTAAATCAACAATAATCATTGCACTGTTCGCAGTAGTCCTGCTTATGCTGTCGAATGTCTCATTTGCAGCAGACACCACAGATACAACTGAGAATGACCTGCCTTTAACAACTGGAGCAGATCAAATAGTTGCAGGAGAAGAAACTACTCCAAACGCGCCAGACGATCCAGCAGATGATATACCTACTTCAAACCTTGGAGTTTCTTACGATGGAACACCTCCTGAAATTACCTCAGCGTCAAGCGGGTCAGTGGGAACAGGAACAAAAACCACAAAGTCAGCAGGAGTTATGTCCGCAAGTGTTATGTCTGCATCAACATCTTCTGGTTCTGGAGGAAGCGTCGCGCCTCAGCCAGCTGATTCAAGGGCAGCAGTTGAAAAGAGTGTAAAAGTATCGAATTACCAGACAAACCTATTCACAGGTTCAGCTTCGTATTCCTATGCAATTGAAGTTCCTCCTGGCGTCAACAGCCTTCAGCCTCAAGTCTATCTATCATACAATCATTACCAGGCAGCATCAAAAGGAGAGCTTGGTCAGGGATGGTCAATAGGCACCAGCTTTATTTCAAGGGACATAAACAACACCCGTTCAAACCAGTCAGATGACATATTTTACCTTAATTTAAACGGAGCATCATCCAAGCTTGTTTATGTCGCTTCTGAAAACGCATACCACACAGAGGTTGAGACTTACGTGAGCATTAAAAAAGATGCAACAGGATGGATAGTAAAGACAAAGGATGGAACAACGTACAAATTTGGGTACAGCACAGTTTCAAGGCTCGAATCCACTCTTGAATCTTACACCAGCGTATGGTATCTTACTGAAGTTCAGGACACATATGGAAATAAAATAGGATACGAATACCTTGTTAATCCTTCGCCAGACCAGGCAATGTACCTGAGCAGGATATATTATAGTGTGAATGAAATCAAGTTTAATTACAATCTTAATTCCCAAAATTGGTTCAACGGCTACGCTTACGGAACAAAGCTGAAAAAAACAGCATTGCTTGACAGCATAGAAGTAAAGAATAGCAACACTCTTGCAAGAAAATACAAGTTTGATTACAGCACAATCGATAACAAGAAATTCCTCAGTAAGATAAGATTGATTGGAAGCGATGTCACGTCAGAACTGCCGCCAGTTACGTTTTCATACTACCAAAACAGCAAGGGATGGTCATCAAGCACAGGCTGGATTGTTCCTGAAACTGCTTATTTTGGTGATGCAAAAGACCAGGGAGTCAGGCTGATTGATGTAAACGGCGATGGCCTGAATGACTTGATAAAATCCACAGAAAGCGGAAGCACTGTGTGGTACAACAACGGCGCAGGATTTGGAACTGCACAGACATTGTCAAACTTCATCTCCGGCGGGCTTGTGGACAGCTACAACAGGGACAAGGGAGTAAGATTCATTGACATTAACACAGACACAAGAGTTGATGCTCTTCAATCTGTCTCAGGGCAGATAAATGCGCAGCAATTGAAGGTAAACACAGGCAGCGGATTCGTGAACAGCACACCTTCTCTGCCGTCAGGCGTAAGCTTTACCGAGCTAGTCGCGCCCTCAACCTGCACACCTTCTTCATGCAGCTCTGGTGATACAGACAACGGCTTAAGCTGCAGTAGCTCTTTGTGCACAAGGACTTGCTTATCCATTTATTACACCTGCGGAACCAGCTGGAGCCAGGTTTTTGACAATAGCGGTTCTGGTTACGATAGCGATTGGGTAGAGAATGATGACTTAACCCGAGCATTTTATGCACCTTCTGATACTAAGTGCTATAAATATTATGTAAACACTCCAAACTATGTTGATATAACTGTAGATGACAACAACTGCGATCCAAAATACACTAATGATGGAGACTCTGTTTTTATAGCAGGTTTGAGAAGCATGGATTCTGAAGACTCTTGGTTAAGCACAGTACCGCCTCTGTCAACCTATGAAGGATGGTATGGCGCGTTTGATGGAGATTATAGCGAGTCAGATTTTTATTACAGCTATCTAACTTCACACGAATGGAGCGATGATGATTTTGATTCCACTGACTCTTCAAATTTTGAATCTGATGATAATTATATTTATTGCGCACCTTCATATGAAACTTGCTATCACTCAAATCTTAACAAGCCCTGCGGCTATGGATGCGCTTACCAGAACACAAGGGCATTTGTCCAGTCAGGATATTATCTGGACGTAGGAAACTGGCTAGAAACTATTGCGTATGATAATGAATGCCACGAAGCTTATGTTTCTGAAAACGATGCAGAATACATACGCCTTAAAGTTTATGAAGCAAATACAGATGCACACACATCCACTTACCAGAACGCCTGCGCCATAACCCCTCCAAGCAATAAGGATTTGGGGGTCAGGGTAGCAGATATCAACGGCGACGGCAAGTCAGATTTAATAAAAGGAACTGCCGCTGAAAGGAAAACTTGGCTAAGGACAGATTCAGGCTGGGTTGAAGATTTAAATTGGCAGGTTCCTTCATCTGCATATTTTACAGACTCAAGCGGAAATGATATGGGCGTTAGGATTGCTGATGTCAACGGCGACGGAATGCCCGATCTTGTAAGAGGATACGGAACAATAAACACGATCTGGATAAACACCGGGAAAGGATGGATAGCAGACAGCGCATGGCAGCTTCCATCCGGAGTTTCTTTTGTATCTTCCTCACAAAGTACAGGCACGATGCTGGTTGATGTTGATGGAGATGGTCTTACAGACATTGTCCAAAGCGATGGGACAACAAGAAACACTTGGATAAATACAGGCGCAGGCTGGGTTCAGGACAGCAGCTGGGCAGTGCCAAGTGGCGTAAATCTTAAGGATTACAGCGCATCGCTTGATGATGTCAACGGCGACGGAGCAATAGATATAGTCAATGCACCAAATTCAGGAACCAGACAAACAATGCTTAACAACTACCAAAAACAGTACTTGATTAAAGAAATAAAGAATAGTTTGGGTGGCTCAACAGCGGTTGATTACAAGAAAATTACTTCACTCGACAATACAGGAAATGATTCTGTCAGCGACCTAGGCTTTGCAGGCTGGGTTGTCAGCACGATAACAAACAGCAATGGAATGAGCGGCAACAATGCAATTCAGTCTACGACATCTTACGATTATGCAGACGGCTTGTTTGATACAGATGACAGGGAATTCAGGGGATTCAATTCTGTCACTGAAACGCTGCCTGACGGCTCGAAAGTGAAGCACTGGTTCTACCAGGACGACGGAAGAAAAGGCATTGAATACAAAAGCGAAATATTTGACAACAGCAACACTCTTTACACAGGCGCTGAAAACCTGATCAGTTCAGGAAAGGTCAACGGATATTACATAACAGCGCTGATTTCAGCCAAAAATTACCTTTTTGATGGAACAGCGGCGAATCCGAAGGTAACGCAGACAAAATATGATTATGACAATTACGGGAACATTGTAAAGACATCTTACCTTGGCGATGTTTCTGTTTCAGGCGACGAAAAATATGATTACACTGAGTTTGCATACAATACTGATGCATGGATAATGAACGCGCCAAAGCATACATATCTGCTTGGTCCAGATGACCAGACAAAATCAAGAGAAACATTCTACAGCTACGACAGCCAGAGCTACGGGCAGGCCCCGACAAAAGGAGATGCAACAAAAGAGGAAAGCTGGCTTAATTCAGGGCAGAATCCTGTAACAACATACGCATATGATACATATGGAAACCTGATTTCAAAAACAGACCCGAACAGCTACACAACATCCTATCTGTATGATTCAACGCACACTTATCCAACAAAGGAAACAAATGCGCTTGGCCAGGAGACAAATTATTTGTATGACCTTGGCACGGGAAACTTGCTGTCAGCTACAGATACAAATGGCCAGAAGACAGAATACGCATACGATGTATTTGGCAGAGAGATAAGGGAAATACAGCCTTACGACAGCGCAAGCTATCCGACAGTAGCATATCAGTACAATTTTGACGGAACAGCGCCTGAGGAAATCAAGGTAATGCAGAGGGAGACAGCAGGCGGAAGCGCTACGCTTGACAATTATGTTTACTATGATGGATTAGGCGATGTTTTGCAGACAAAGAGAGAGTCTGAAGGCAGCCAGATGATAGCAAACGATGCATTCTACAACAGCATGAATAGGCTTAGCAAGGAAAGCAATCCTTATTACGCAGCAGCAGGCTACACTGCGCCTTCAACAATTGTGAAAGGAACATCATACACATACGACACTCTTGGCAGGGTTACAAGCACAACAAATCCAGACAGCACAAAAGAGACAACAGTTTATGACCATTGGACAGAATCTGTCTATGATGAAAACAATCATAGGAAGGATTATGTAAAAGACGCATCTGGGAATATAATTGCAGTCAACGAATACAACAATGGGGATAAGTACACAACAGAATACGAGTACAGCACAGCAGACGATCTTCTCAAGATAACTGACAGCAATGGCAATGATATAGCTTACACCTATGATTCGCTTGGAAGGAAGACAAGGCTTGATGACTCTGACCTTGGCGTTTGGCATTATTCTTATGACTCAGCAGGAAATATAATCTCGCAGTCAGACAACAAAGGAAATACAATTACGATGCAGTATGACAAGCTTGGCAGGCTCATAACAAAAACATCATCAGGAGGCGCGATAAATTATTATTATGATATTGATAAAAAGGGGACCTTGACAAGAGTTGAGACTCCTTCGGTGACAATTAAATATACTTATGATAACAAATTAAGGACAATAAAGGAAGAAAGGATAATTGATGGAATCACATTCACAACTGCATTTACCTATGATTCAGCAGACAGGCTTGTTTCAAAGAAACTTCCTGACAGAACAACTGTTGCCTACACATACAACACACAGGGCGAGATTGATTCAGTCAGCGATTTCGTGACAAACATTGATTACAATGAAGCAGGCAAGCCAGTGAAGAGAGTTTACAAAAATGCGCTGCAGACAGACATAACTTATGATCTATTATTTAGGCCAACAAGGATAAAAACAGGAGCATTGCAGGACTTGAACTACGCATTCGACGCTGTCGGAAACGTACTTGGCATAAGCGAAAATGTTGACAAGCTTGCAGAAAAATTTACTTATGATAATCTAGACAGGCTGATTTATGCAGACAAAAAAAATTCAACTGTAAATATGTATAATATCACATACTCTTACGACAGCATAGGAAATATGCTGAAAATGATGTCAAGCCTCGGATTCATGACATTTAATTATGGCTCGGGCCCTGTGCACGCGCCAATTTCAGTTAACACAAATATGGGTATAACTGCAAAGAACATTATCGAATGCACAGCTGACTCCCAATGCAGCGCAAATCAGGCGTGTGTTTCAGGCTGGTGCAGGAATGTAACCTGCCGCAGCGATTCTGAATGCGGTTCAGGAAGCTACACTGGCAACAGCTACTGCAAGTCAAATGATATTTTCAGGAAATATATAAATTATGCATGCAAGAATCCAGGAACAGCTGAATCTCGCTGCTATGACACAACAGATGAAAAGCTGCAAAAGACCTGCAGCCAGTCAGAGCAATGCGTAGACGGACAATGCATAGCAATCACCTGTTACTTTGACTCTGACTGTGGAAACAACGGGCAACTGAGCAAGAAATGCGATGGAAACAATGTGATTAACACCTATAGGAGCTGGACTTGCGTGAATGCAGGCACATCAAGTTCGCGCTGCGAATCAAACGATGAGAAGCAGGTGATTAATGAATGCAGCTCTGGATGCAGTAATGGCAATTGCAATCAGGTTGACTTGTGCGCAGGAGTTACTTGTGCAAGCCATTGTGAGGGATTCACTTGGTTTGGCGAGCCGCAGTGCAAGAACGGGCAGTGCGCTTACACATACGTTGAATCCAATTCAAAGAAATGCAACTTTGACTATTGTGCAAATGTCAGCTGTACTGATGGGTGCGATGGGTATACATGGAAATCAGGCGGACAGTGCGTTGCAGGAAGCTGTGTTTATGATTTCATAGAGCATAACTCGCAGGAATGTGGGTACAAACGGCCTGATGGAAACACATGCAGTTCTGCTAATGTCTGTGCAGGAGGCTATTGCGTTAACGCAAGATGCGCTTCAACAAGCTGTCCAGTTATTTACAGGACAGAAAGCACAGGCGTCGAATATCCAAACGGAAACTGGATTGCTGTAATTGCTGCGCCAGCAGAACCTTACACTTCAGGATGGCGTGAAGTATATGACCCAGACGGGACAAACTGTCCTAGCTTAAACAAGCCCGGCAGTAGATACTGCACAGTTGATTCAGAATGCGAGTCAAAGAAATGCACAGGAAACAAGTGTGAATATGTGACACCGCCAGCACCTTCAAAGTCAACAACAGATCTGACTGTTTCAGGATTGTTTGTTGCTGTTAAGACTCCTGCTGTTGGGATAAAAACAGTGTTTAGGTTCACAATACTAAATGCAGGGTCAGATTATTTGGAGAATATTTACTGGAAACTTCAGACAGGCGAGACAGATGTTTTTAATACAATACCAATAAAGCTGTATGGAGGACAGCAGGCAGATGTTTACACAAACTACAATTATACCTACAAGGGAAATTACTCGCTAAAAGTCATTGTAGATCCGAATAATAATGTATCTGAATTCAACGAGAATAACAATGAGGCAATAGGAAAAATAACAGTAAGGTGATTCAAATGGCAGGGAAAAAAACACTAATAAGTTTGGTTGCAGCAGCAGCTTTGTCTTTTTTTGTGCAGAGCTGCGGGAGCACCAGCACCACAGACAACAAAGGTGAAATAAAAGTTGGCGCCAGCCTGGCGCTTAAGGCAGATGAAACCCAAAAGACACTGGAGGCTACAGTTAACATGACCCCTGAACGTGTTGTGATTGATAAGGTTAACTTTACCTGCCAAAATGAGAATGAAACACAACAGGAAACAATACTGCTTCCAGTTGAAACTTATAATTATGATGCTAACACAAAAATAAAATATAATCCTGTTGGTTCTACAACTGCAACTAAAATATGCCCGCTTGCGCCAGGTAAGAATTATGTGCTGGCGGAAATAACAACATTTTCACAGGGAATTACTGATTTCGTATCTGCTTCATACTTTTTTAATTCACCAACAGCCCCTGTCAATGAAGATGAATCACCTGCAGGAATAACAAAAAGCATAAACACCTCTCTTAATTTGAAAGCACTACCAGAAAGCAAACAACTTTTAGTTGACATGGATTTTACATCGCCAGGTACATTAATCATGAAATATTCTTTAGAGCTATCTGCAATAGGTTGTTCTATACATGATCAAGGTGACATAACTCTCTCAATGTATGGAAATGGATTGTTGAGCAATCCAAGGGAGGTTTTAGTTGAAAAGAAGTATAACTGTCTTGGACAAGGCAATAATCATGTGAAAGTCACAGCATTCTCTCCAGAAGGAATAACATCGTTCGCAGTTGCGGATTATTTTTACGGTTCGCAGGAAATTCTGAAGAACATAGATATTGATGTAGATTCTAGTTTTATGCCAGAAACTAATCAAATTAAACTATATATGACTGGCACAGTAATGAATACAGCAATCTCAAGATACGTTCTAGAACTACTCACTAACATATGCTCTGTTCAGGACACATTGCCTTTGACTTACTTGACAGATGAGGATGGTCTTTATTACAACCCAGACGGCAAGACTTCGGCTGAAAAAACATACAGCTGCCTTGCAGAAGGGGACAATAAAGTAAAAGTTACAGCATTCTCTCCAGAAGGAATAACAGCAGTCGTAGAAAAAACTTATGGATACAATCCTGCAGTACCTTCTGGTTCTCCTCCAACTGCATCGATTTCATTTTCAGAAATTTTGGGGCTGGAGCAGAAGGTAAATCTCAGTATAACTGCAACCGATCCGGATTCAGACATAAAGCTAGTATATCTTGATGTGTATAACAGCGAAACACAGTCTTCAGCAAGGACAACCCTGCTAAGTAACACATTGCTTGGTTCGTTTAGCACACAGACATTTGCATTCTATGGAAAAGGAAAGAACACATATATTCTTACAGTTGCGGACAGCAAATCCCACACAGTTCAGCAGAGCATCTCTGCAGTCTGTGATAATGCAACTGATTCAGACGCGATAACAGTCATAACAAATGAGCTCAATTCGCGCGGGTTTGTAGTTACTTATAATTATACTACTGTATTGCAAAACCAAATACAGATAATAGCAGATGTTTACGGCAAAAATGATCCGAAATTTTGTGAGGTTGCAATAGACTACAAGCCAGATGAGGATGCGCAGGTATTTGCTGAAAATAAAGACATGCCTTACACACTAACAATCCCGCTGGGAACAGAATATGAAGTTTACACAACGCTGACTGGATTTTTGGATAAGAACTGCCCTGATTAAACAACAAAGTTCTGCTTGATGAACTCAACCATTATGCTGTTGCCTGCAAGCTGGTAGCATTGGAGCGCAGCATTCACCAGATTCTCCTTCAGGCAGAAATCGCCTAATCTGCTTAAGTTGTCCCTGTCTTTGGCAATTTCGAAGGCTTTTGCTGCATATGCAAGTCTGCCATCCTTCATGCACACTTCACCTATCTCTGAAAGCCTTTTTGCATTGCCCAATATTGCAAACACCTCTATTGCTGTGTCTATTTTGTTCTTTGTGACACATTCTTCCCCAACAAGCTGCAGCCTGTTAATATCACCGACTGCCTTGAATGCCTTGACAGCAGGGGCCATGGAGCCTTCTCTAAGGCATTTGTCGCCAAGCTCCAACAGCTTCTCTGTTGCATTCGCAAGTATATAAGCATCAACTGCTGAGTTTAAATCAGAAACGCGCCTGAAATCATCCCCCACTTTCTCAAGTTTTTCCTTGTTTTTTGCCAGGGAAAAAGCCTTTATTGCATCAATAAGCCTGCCTTTTTTAAGGTATTCATCGCCAACAGCTTCCATCAGCTTTGTCTTTGCATCCGGGCTGAACATAGAAAGATCGACTTTTTCAATGCCCTTATCAATGATTGTGGGAACAATCCTGCTGAAATCGCTCATATTAATTATAGAATAGTAACTAGTATAAAAAGATTTTGTTAATCCAGAAGATATAACCTATATCCTATTTTTTTCCATAATGAAAAATTTGTTTAAAAAAAAGGGACTGCCTCATGCGAGGCAGTTCTATAAGAAAGTTTATTTCTTCTTCTTTTTTGCTGCTTTCTTCTTTGCCACGCATAATCACCTCTTTTAATAATCTTAAAATAGTTTTATTATTTAAAAAGGTTTCGCTTTTTAAAGTTTTTTTGTCTATTTAATTTCAGAATTTTTTCACGAAGAATTTTTTAAAAGATTTTTCTCGACGAGAGTCAAAAATCAGTTAATGACTTTTGTTTTTTTATTTTGTTTTTGAAAACCGGAAAGCCGTACTGTCCGTCAAAACCAGGGCTGATTTCAATCTTTTCCTCGCGGTTGCTGATTATAGCCTCTGCAAGCAGCGGATGGACAATCTTTTTCAGTTTTTCTTCATCAACATTCATCAGAACGTTAATCTCCGACGAGAATTCTTTTATGAGTTTGTTGTAGATCTCCCACACTTGTTTTGTTGTAATTCCTAAATCGTAAATATTTGCTATCAATTCTGACAGCGGAATCAGTTTTTTGAATGGAACAGCGTTCTTCGGGACAAATCCCTCTGGCCTGTCAGCTAATTCATCAACCCTGTGCAGAACGCCGATTGTCAACTTTCTTCCGCATTTCGGGCAGATTTCATTGTTTTTTGCTGATTCTGAAGGATTCATGCAAACATCGCAGTTCCTGTGTCCGTCAAAATGGTATCTGCCGTAGCTTGGGTCTGTCTCAATTGTCCCCGCAAGTCCTTTTTTTTCTTTTATCGCACTAAAAATATTGTTGTAGCTCAGGTCAATGTCAAATATTGTCGCTTCTCTTCCAATTCTCCAGGGCCAGAAAGAATGCATGTCTGAAAATGAAACAAGATTGTACTTATCAAGTTTTGAAAGACGCCACATCATTGAAGGATCAGCGCTCATTCCTGTTTCTAACGCGTAAATGTGTTTGCTTTTCTCACCAAAACATTCCTCAACAGAATCAAAGCCGGACATCGACCCGAATATGCCGAAGTATGGTGTCCAGGAATGCGCAGGGATTATTATGCATTTGCCTGATATCGAAATCAGCATATCAACCAGTTCTTCGCTTGTAAAGCCGAAAATTGGCCTTCCGTCATAGTCAATCCTGCCTTTTTTCAGCAAAGCACCCGTTATCTGCCTTACAACTTCGCCGTCTGGCGCAAGAATCACATGATGGACTCTTCTGCCTTTCCCGTCTTTTTTGTACATCAATGAAATTTCTGTCTGCCAGACAAAAGGAAACCCTGTTTTTGTCCTTAAAATTCCTTGGTCATCCTCTGTCAGCTTTGATTTAAGCTCCTGAATCCACTTCGGATGCTGGAAATCGCCTGTTCCAAGAAGATTAATTCCTTTTATCCTCGCGTACTTTTCAAGATTTTCGATAGAGATATCTTTGCTGCATGCCCTGCTGAATCCAGAATGTATGTGCAAGTCTGCTATTATTTTCATAAGAACTTATTTGATATCTCTGTTTTTATATCTTTCGCTAGCAGTACGGTCTTATGAACTCAACCCTAAATTCAGGATAGTCCTTATTCTTAAGTTTCTGCGCGAGCCTGGGCGATATTTCTTCTGCCATTTTTATTGCAGTCGAATGGTTTCCTGCCATATGAAGAACCATGGCAAGGTTGCAAGCCCTGGGTTTTATGTCCAATAATGACATGCCAATTGCATTGCTGAAATTTATTTCGGCTTTTTTGTAGTTTTTCAGCAGCGCTTCAGCAACTCCCAGGTTATTGAAGACCTCTTTTTTGTTGCCATCCAGCCAGTTTTTAAGCCCATCTTCAAAATATTCTTTTGCCTTGCGATATTTTTTCTTTCGCAGGCAGATTAGCCCAAGATTATTTTTTGCAATGACACCTATCTCTTCAAAAGGCTCGTTAAGATAGTTGTCAATCAAACCCCTGCAAAGCCTCTCAGAAATCTTGAATGCTTCTTTTTCATCGGCGTACCAGCCATAATACGCCGCCTGGCAGTATGATGTTACGAGCGCTGCTTTTAAAAGTCTCCATTCATCTTTCAGCGTTCTTCCGTTATCTTTGAATATTCCCAGTGCAGCCTTGTCTTTAGGCAGGTTTTCAAGCCTTTTTCTTAGATTTTCAGTTATAATCGAATAAATCTCAGTTTTTTTGTCTCCAAGACACAAGTAATCAAATTCACACATTTTTCTGGCAATCATTAAAAATTTGTACTGGTATCTTTCTGGACCTTTGTCAGGCATATGTTTAATGTCCAGTCTTCTTAAAACCTCAACTGCCTTTTCAATTTCTGTATTCCTGCAATATTTTTCTATTAATTTTATCAGATTCTCATAATCTTCAGAGTCATATCGCAATTTTATAATCCCTCTTTCCAATTCTTTTATGGTGGCTGTCAAGTCCTCTTCAGCAAACAAAGGAATTTTTTGCTCAAGCAATCTAGCGTCCTCGTCAGGAACAGCAGCACTTGGAGCTGTCAATTCCTTTATCATCGACACAAGCGTGTTTGCATTGACCCTGTCTTTTGGATTGTAGGCAGCTGTTTTTTTGCATATCTCATTTATTTTTTTTGGCAGGGCGGGATTAAACTCCGTCGGAGGCGGAGCATTTAGTGAAGGAACCTTGCCAGTCAGCAGCCTGTAAAAAACAAGCCCGAGCGAATAAATGTCAGAGGCTTTTGTTGGGATTATTTTTTCCCCTTTTGAAACCTGCTCTTCAAATTCAGGAGGCGCGTAGGCAGGAGTCAAGACAGCAGTTGATTTTGTCGAAAGTGAGTGCCTCACTATGTCTTCAAGGTGCGGGTTCTTGCCAAAATCAGTTATTTTCGGGCCGTCCTTTGCAAGCAGTACATTGCTTGGCTTAAGGTCGCCATGCACTACATTCTTGCTGTGCACATACGCAACCGCCTCTGCCATCTGAAGCATCCATCTTAATGTAATTTCAATTCCAGGCACACCTTTTGTGAGGAGATAGTTTTCAAGTTGGTCATCAATGAATTCCATCAAGGGATAAGGCTTTTCTTCAATTTCTTCAACAGAAAAAACCTTGGCAATTCCTGGGTGGATTAAAGTAATCTGCAGGTTTCCGCATCTCCTTAATAATTCATCATTTCCAGGCAATGCCTCTTTCAGTGCAAAAACATCGCCTAATTTATCCTTTACTTTGTATACAATCCCTTTTCCGCCTCTGCCAACCCCTCCTATAACCTCATAATCACCTATCTTGTCCCCAGCTTTCATCTGCTAGAGTAATAGTATATAGTATTTATACTTTATTGTTGCTACTACTACAAAATAGAAATGTTTTTATAAAGGGAGTATTTACAGTGCTGGAGCAGGGGGTTCATTTTCAATGTTCGCTGGCAAGTCCATAATCTCTATTAATGAAATCTCTGAGCTTGAGATAATCAAGATACTTGAGACAGCAAAGAAGCTTGAAGAGATGCCTGATTCTAAGAAGGAAAAATTGCTTGCTGACAAGGTGCTTGCAACGCTTTTCTTTGAGCCAAGCACACGAACAAGATTAAGCTTTGAGTCAGCGATGAAACGGCTTGGCGGAAAAGTAATAGGATTCGCAGACCCAAAAGTGACATCAGCATCAAAAGGCGAGACAGTGCATGATACAATAAAGATGGTTGAGAACTATGCAGATGCGATTGTGATAAGGCATCCGCTTGAAGGCGCGGCAAGAGTTGCTTCAGAGGCAACAGCAAAGCCAGTCATAAATGCAGGCGACGGCGCAAACCAGCATCCGACGCAGACACTTATTGACCTTTACACGATAAAGAAAACACAGGGCAAAATCTCAGGCCTGAGCGTCGCAATGGTCGGTGATTTAAAATACGGCAGGACAGTGCATTCGCTTGCAGTTGCGCTGTCAAAATTCAACTGCAGCCTTTATTTTGTTGCGCCGGAAATACTTAAGATGCCTTTGCACATTAAGGCAGAGCTGGCTGAAAAGGGCGTTGAGTTTGCTGAATATGATGAGATTATAGATGTGATAGACAAGGTTGACATACTTTACATGACGCGCATACAAAAGGAAAGATTTCCTGACCCGCTCGATTATGAAAATGTAAAGAGCATTTACATTTTAAAGAAAGAGATGCTGAAAAAGGCAAAGCCAACAATGAAAATTCTGCATCCGCTGCCACGTGTCAATGAAATCGACATGGATGTTGATTCAACGCCTTATGCACATTATTTCCAGCAGGCGGCAAACGGAATTCCAGTGAGGCAGGCAATACTCTCGCTGGTCCTGGGGGCAATAAAATGATGAAGGAAATGAGGGTGCCGGCAATAGCGAACGGGACAGTCATAGACCATATTCCGCCGAATGTCACGCTGAAAATAGTTGACATACTCGATGTCCATAAAGAATTGCTGACAATCGGCATGAATCTCGAGAGCAGTAAATACAGGAAAAAGGGGATTATCAAAATAGCAGACAAGTTCCTTACAGAGGAGGAGACAAATAAGATTGCAATAATCGCGCCGACAGCGACAATTAATATAATCAAGGATTACAATGATGTGAATAAATTCTCCCCGAAGCTTCCAGAGGTTGTCGAGGACATTGTCAGATGCACAAATCCGAACTGCATAACAAATAACGAGCCTGTCAAGACAAAATTTTGGGTAGTTGACAAGGAGAATATAAAGATAAAGTGCAATTACTGCGAACGCGTCATAGGCAGGGACGAGATTGAGATAAAATAGCATTCACTGCTGCAGATATCTTTTAATCATTTCATCTTTTGTTATCTCATAAATTTGTGCGATGTCAATTTTCGCTTTTTCCATTTTTTCTTCCCATCCTCTTTTTTCATCTTCCAACTGCGCAAGCCGCTTTTGAGCAGAGAAATCCATTGCACCTTCCGCACCAATCATATTCCAGAAATGGTATTTTATACAGAAATTCGCAAATCTTTTCAATTCCACAGGCAGGATTCCAACATATTTTTTGAATGTAAGCATCAGGCCGGTTTCGGAAATGTAGCCTGATTTTTTCAAGACTTTCCCGACTTCCAAGCCTCTTGACAATAATTCCTTGGCCATCTCAATCTTTTTTTCGCAGGGAACAGCCCGTTCGGGCAGTGTTGGCTTGTAGTCAAGGTTAAACAGCTCTTTTTTCCATGCCAGGTAAGGCGCAGAATCCAGGTTGTTGTAGATAAAATTATGGAGTTTAATTGAATTGTAATGCCCGTATAGCAGATCTTTTCCGTTGTACTCTCTATTGATTCCTGCACAGTTTTGAAGACTTTTGTTGAACACATCCAAAAAATAAGGGTTGAAAACTATGGTTGTAAAATTTTTGCCCAACTTTGTTGTTACGACTCTGCCAACTGCATCAAAAAATCCCCTGTTAAAATAGCGGAGATATTCTGCGTCAAATACAGGAAACTTCCTTTCAGACTTGTCAACTGCCAGCCCCCACCTTTCCAGCGAATGTCTTAATGCCTTGTCGTGCACTTCCAAAACATAGGATTTCTTCCCTCTCGGATCTGCCCTTATTGCCTGCTCGCATTCCAAAGATGAATGAATAATCTCGACTAGGTCCATATGTCTTGACCTAAAAACATTTGAGCCATAGTTGTTTGTATAGCATCTGAACGCAGCTCCAAGAACGTAAAACATAGTATTCGACTCTTCATTGAAGAAATTCTCATTTACATTAAGTTTTTTAACCATCCCGCAATTATAAAAGAAGGACTACTATTAAAAACTTATTTCAATATGGAAAATAACTATAAATTTAAATAAGCCAAATACACCCTCTTTCTTATGTACGAACCGCGCGAAGACTCTTATTTACTGCAGAAGTTTGTCAAAAAGTGTGCCAGAGGGCTTGTGCTTGATGTAGGGACAGGTTCTGGGATACAGGCAGTTGCAGCAGCTGAGAAGCCAGGCGTTGAAAAGGTTCTTGCCGTTGATATAGACCGAAAAGTTATCCTCCAAAACCAGAAGGCAATTGACAACAAGAAAATTGTCTTCCGCGCCTCTGACCTGTTTTCGAATGTGAAGCAGATCTTTGACACAATCATATTCAATCCACCTTACCTCCCTTCTGTAAAAGTCAGGGACATAACAGTTGACGGCGGAAGAAAGGGCTGCGAAGTGATTGAAAGGTTTCTTGCAGATGCTTCAGAGCATTTGGAGCCAGAAGGAAGCATTTTGCTCTTGTTCTCGTCGCTGACGAAAAAAGACAAAGTTGATGAAATAATCTCTGACTGTGCATTTGTCTCAGAGCTTCTTGAAGAGAGATACATTGGCGGATTTGAAACGCTTTATGTCTACCAGATAAAGAAAAGCTCTTTGCTCAAATGGCTTGAGAAAAACGGAATTTCAGGAATCAAGAAATTTATGAAAGGTCACAGGGGAACAATTTACACAGGCATCCACAACAGGAGAAAGGTTGCAATTAAAGTGCAGAGGAAGGACATTGGGGTTGAAGGGACAGTTAACCGTGAGGCAAATGTCCTTAAAAAACTGAACAAAAAAGGAATTGGCCCGAAGATTATCTTAATTGCGTCGGACATGATTGTTTATGAGTTTATTAAAGGTGATTTCATAGAGAAATTCATAGAAAAATCGCTGAAATATAAAATAAGGGAAGTTCTTGTTGAGGTTTTCAGGCAGTGCTTTGTCTTGGACAAAATGAAGCTGAACAAGGAGGAGATGCACAACCCCTACAAGCATGTAATTGTTGACATCCATCCGGTTATGGTTGACTTCGAGCGGTGCAAGCCGACAGTTGACCCGAAGAATGTTACCCAGTTCTGCCAGTACATCATGCTTTTGAAGCCTGTTTTGGACAAGAAGGGATTTAAGATAGACAAGGAAAGATTGATGAATTTGGCAAGAGAGTACAAGAAGAGGATGACAGAAAGGAATCTGCAGGAGATTCTTAGTATTTTAAATTAAGCAATTCTATATCCATTTGCAATTTCTCTTTCAGGCTGAAGCAGGACAACTTCATTATTCTCTAGCACAAATCCAAGAACAAGGCATTCTGATAAGAAATTAGCTATCTGCTTTGGAGGGAAATTCACAACAGCAACAACCTGCTTTCCCAGCAAATCTTCTTTTTTGTAAAGTTTTGTAATCTGTGCGCTTGACTTCTTCACCCCAAACTTTCCAAAATCAATTTTTAGCTTATATGAAGGATTCTTTGCTTCTGGAAAATCGTCTGCTTCAATAACTGTTCCAATTCTCATTTCCACTTTCTCAAAGTCGCTCCAGCTTATCATAATACAGAAATTATCAGTAATATTTATAAATTTGCTGTATTTCCATATATCAAAAAGGGGCGTTCTTTTATAATTTGGGAGTAAAATGCAGAAAACACACGGCTATAGAGAATTTGATGAAGAAGACCTGATTCCTCAGAAGTATGAAAGGCTTACTGTAAATACAGAATATGGAAATGGAACCGGATACGTTTCATATTGCATAGAAGGCTCTGAAATCCACGTTAATTCGGATGATGATGAGCCGGCGATGCTTTGCATTCCGCAGGGGGAAAGAATAGGCTATCTTGTCCTGGACAAGCTTATGAAAAAAGCAAAAGAAGTAAATGCCAGTTCAATATTTTTCCACGGGCCTACAAGCATGCTGGAAAAGTTTTTGGATAAATATGCGAAAAGCGCAGGGATTGAACCAAAAAAAATAACAGATAAGATTGAGTCTAGTCAAAATATACTGGCAATTTCAGAGATGATATTAAACCTGCCTGCAAAATCTTTATAAAACCTTCTTGGCTCTGCAGTACTATGAAACAGCTAATCTGCCTTGGAATAGAAAGCACAGCGCACACATTCGGTGCAGCTGTAGTTACAGGCGACGGTAAAATTCTTTCAAACGAACGCTACGCTTATACAACTGAAAAAGGAGGCATAGTGCCTGCAGATGCAGCTGAAAAGCATTCACAGGTGTGTGGCAAGATAATTTCAGATGCATTGGCAAAGGCAAAAAAATCAATAAAAGACATTTCCTTGGTTTCATTTTCGCAGTCGCCTGGGCTTGGGCATTGCCTAAGAATCGGCGGAATGGCTGCAAGAAGCATTGCAGCAATTTACAGCAAGCCAATAATTGGAGTCAACCACTGCATTGCTCACTTGGAAATCGGAAGGCTCGCGACAAAGGCAAAAGATCCTGTTCTTTTGTACGCATCAGGCGCAAACACGCAGATAATAGCGTACGAAGGCGGCAAATACAGGATTTTCGGCGAGACATTGGATATTGGTGTAGGAAACTTCCTTGACATATTTGCAAGGCACATGGGGCTTGGCTTTCCAGGAGGTCCGAAGCTTTACGAGCTTTCGCTGAAATCCAAGAAATTCATTCATCTGCCTTACACAGTCAAGGGAATGGATGTCACATTCACGGGCCTGCTTACGAATCTTCAGCAGAAATTTGATTCAGGCAAATTTTCAAAAGAGGATTTGGCATTCTCAACCCAAGAGACAGCGTTTGCGATGCTTGTAGAAGTTGCAGAGAGGGCAATGGCGCACACAGGCAAAAAAGAGCTTCTTTTGGGCGGAGGAGTGGCGTGCAACAAAAGACTGCAGGAGATGTGCAGGATAATGTGCAAGGAGAGAGGCGCAGAACTGTTTGTCCCCCCAAATGATTTGTTGATAGACAACGCAGCAATGATTGCCTGGCAGGGAATCCTGCAATTCAATTCAGGCGAACGAATGAAAATAGAAGAAGCAGGCGTAAAACCTTACCTAAGAACAGATGGCATCAATGTTGGATGGCGCTAGTTTATAACAGCATCTTCCTTTTTTTCTGCAAATTCAGTCTTCTGTTCGAGCTCGTCTACTAAGCCAAGTATGCCGTAAGAAGCTACAACGAAGTTAAAATCAAACTCAGGCTGAAGGCCTCTTTGCTTCAGGCTTTCAAACAAATCTTTTGTTCTTTTATAATCATCTCTTTGTGAGTAATTAAGCTTTGCGCTGAATTTTTGCGGAGGGAGAATTGGGAACATTTCTTTCAAATCAGCTTCAGTTATTTCAGGAATGTCATCTTCTTGTTCAGGGGTATTTTTGGATTTTATGATTAGGTTCTCGTCATCCATTGCCATTGAAAACATTTCTTTGAATTTTTTAATGTTTTCACTGCAAATCATGTCAATTGGCCTGCCTCTAAGCCCTTTTATGAAGCTGCTCCTGTATTCCGGCCTGATTGCAGATGCCCTTAGCTGGGCAATGCCTTCTTTTACGATTATTTTGTTCAATTCTTCCTGATTTTTTATTTCAAGATGGTTCATGTTGTCCAGCAACCGTTTGTATGTTATCGCTCTTGTCCCGCTGAGAACAGATTCAAATGTGCTGTACGGCGAGAAATAAATCGTGAATGTGCTCAGGGGCATTACTTCTATCTCTTTTTCCCTGCCTGACAAATAACTGTTGACAATTCCAGCGGCTTTTTCAAAATCTTCCTTTCTGCAGCCGGAAAACGCAGTAATATCTATGTATGGGTAATTTGCGCAAACTGGCTTGAACATGTTAACACCAATGTTTTTATTTATTTCAAAAGCAGCATGATACTCTTTAGGAGGCTTAGGTACCCTCTCTTCTATTCCTATCTTCTTTTCAAGTTCGGAAATGATTTCGTCGAATATCTGCGGCGATTCTTTTTCAATCCTGTCAAAATGGTTGAAGTTAAGCATGAATTCGAAAATCACCTGCGCAGAATCATTCAAAACCTCCAAGTTCCTGCTTTGCACATGACTTGTTGTTTCATTTAACAAGTCAATCACCTGCGCGCTGAATTTATCTGTTTTATAACATACAACATAAGTACCATCAAGGTGCTTATTTAGTAACAGATGACCATCATCTAATTTTGCGTCAACACTGTCATGCTCTGCTCTTAACTCTGTACAGGGATGTTTTCCCAAAAACATGTTGTTTTCAAAAAATTGCTGTCTCATATATATAAAATAATAGAACTAATATATAAATATTTACTTTCTAATTAGTAGTAACAAATTAATGATTCTTTGGCACTCTTTTCCTGCTGACTTCCTCTTCCAGCTTCTCATCTTTAGGTGTCAGCTCTTCATAGATTGCTGAGCAGTCATTGCAGGTTACCTCATTCAAATCAGGGTCGTAGATAACGTTCTCGCTTCCGCATTCAATGCATTTATGCTGGAATTCCTTTTTCATATCACCGAATTTGATAAATGATGTTTATAAATCTTTCTATCCGCCATTCACCTGCATTATCCTCTTCAGAATATCCTTCTTGCCTGTCCAGTCCATCACTTCCCTAAGCACTTCAGAAATCTTCTCAACAGGAAGTATCTTTATCTTGCTTAATCTAGCCTTGTCAAGCACAATGTCCTGCAGATTGGCTTTTGGCACGATTATTTTCTTTATTCCAGCGTCAATCGCAGCCTCCACTTTCGAGCTTACGCCTCCGACAGGAAGCACCTCTCCCCTAACAGACAGCGAGCCTGTCATTGCATAGTCCTGCTTCACTGGAATCTTCTTCAGCGCAGATATTATTGCTGTTGCAACAGCAATTGATGCAGAATCGCCTTCAACGCCCTCGTATGTCTGCAAAAACTGAACATAAATGTCATATTTCTCCTTGATGTCCTCTCCAAAGTATTTCTTGATTATGGCAGAGACATTCTGGATTGCCTCCTTTGCAATCATCCCTAGCTTGCCTGTCGCAATTATCTTCCTTTCATTTCCGCCAGGCGTCACTTCTGCCTCAATCGGCAGGATTATACCTGAATATGCATCTGCCCCGCCAATCACAGCCAATCCATTGACTCTTCCAATCTCTTTTCCGGAAACCCTGATTACTTCATACTGCTTCTTCAGGTCAATGTATTTGTCAGCCATCTGCTGCTCAAGTGTTCTTGCTATCTTCTTTGCCTTTTCAATGTGCTCAGGCTCAACTAATTTGGATTTTTCCTCTACAGCAACATCTCCTGCAGCCCTTACCAATCCGCCAAGCTCCCTTAATCTTAATGTAAGATGGCTTTTCCTGTTTGCCATCTTCCTTGCCTCCTGGACAATTGACTCAACTGCTTTTCTTGAGAATGCAGGTATTTTTTTGTCTTTTGCAATCTCCTGCGCAACAAAAACACCAATCTTTTTCCTGTTTGAAGTGGTATCAGGCATTGTGTCGCGCATGTAAATCTCATATCCATAACCCCTTATTCTCGACCTTAATGCTGGATGCATGTGCTTTATTGTCTCTGCATTCCCTGCTGCAACAAGGACAAACTGGCATGGCACAGGCTCTGTCATGACCATTGCGCCTGCGCTTCTCTCGCTCTGCCCCGTAATCGCGTATTTGCCTTCCTGCAATGCAGTCAATAATTCCTGCTGTGTTGCAGGAGCAAGCGTTGCAATTTCATCAATAAACAGAACGCCAAGATTTGCCTTGTGAATCATTCCAGCAACAACTCTTTCATGTGCAGGCGTGCCCAATCCGCCTGTCTGGAATGGATCGTGAAGAACGTCTCCAAGCAAAGCGCCTGCGTGTGCGCCTGTTGCATCAAGGAAAGGCACCTGCTCTTTGTTGAAATTGTCAACTATGACATGCGGCGAGACATCTTTTACATTCATCCTCTTTCCAAACGAGATAAACATTACAGCTCCAACCATAAACACAATTCCGCCCAGAAATAACGCAGCAAATATGATGTCTGATTTGTAATAATTCCTTGCCCACCACGGCATAATCATGGCGAGTATGGCAACTGCAAAAATAAGTATGTTTTGGTTCTTGAAATAGACATTGGAGTCTATCCTTGATTTTGCAATGATTTCTCTTCCCTGCCCTGCAGCAGCTGTCTTTATCAAAGGCTGGTTTTCATCGTTTGGATTGCGGTAAGAAATAATGTCAACAAGCTTTTCCTTTGGCAGAAGTTCAGCCAAAGCAAGCCCAAGCATTGACTTTCCTGTTCCAGGCTCGCCAATCAGGAGAACATGCCTTCTCTGCTTTGCAGCTTTTTTGACAACTTCAACAGCATCCTCCTGCCCAATCACCTGGTCTGCTATCTTCTTTGATATTGTTATTTCAGAAGTGTCCTTGAAACTAAGCTCTTTTCCCCCAACTTTCTTTGCCATAATTATATAGATATTTAAACCATTTAAAAAGGTTTTGCTATAGCTTTCCTGAAAAGAGCAAGCAGCGAATAGTATTTGCTGTCGCTTCTTACGAACGGCGCGCTTGGGTGTATGAAATCCATCCACAAACGCTTATCACCCTTATAGCATGCGCCTGTTATCTTAATGTACCTTTCTGCCACCTTTTCCGCATTCGCGGCATCTGGGAAAATCTGCTGTGCAAGCCAGAACATAAAGCCGCTTCCGCAGCACACGACTGTGTCTGGGTTTATCAGGCTAATCTGTTTTCGCAAAAGCTCTTTGTCATCAATTCCGTATTTTTTAAGCACGCTGTTTGCGATTCTGCTAGTGCCAGCTACCTTCTTTATATTTACCACTGCAACTGACCTGAATGCGTATTTATACATATCTTTTGCCTCTTCAATTTGCGGCGGAGGGTCCATGTCCCCCTTAATCAGACAGTAAGCCCATCTTCCAAGTTCAGGCCAGGGCTCTTTGTTGCCCATTGTCCTGAAATCCCAGTTGCACTTCGGCAGATGAATCCTGCCATAACTTCCTTCCTTGCCATTTACATCCTTCAGCAGGAAAGCTATTTTTCTTGGCGCACGTTCCCATTCTGACAGGTTTATTATTCCATCTCTCACAAACTCTTTCCCAGCATATTTTTGCTGCCATTCATCAAGCAAATCTTCAAGCTCTTTCATTTTAAACGAACCGCGCGAGTTTAAAATGCCCGCAAATCTAAGATTTGCGTCATTCTATGTGTATACTCATTATCTTTTGCTTTAAGTTATAGGTAAAACCGCTCATCAAATTTTTCAGATAGGTTTCTGGCTCTGCGACAACAAGGTTGCCATTTCCTCCCGCCATCACTTTTATCTTCTTGCCCTCGCCCAACCGTGAAGTTTCCTTGCTTCTCAGGTCGACAAGCGTGACCCCTTTTTCAGTGCCGAGCGCGACGTATTCTCTGCTGCCTGCGTTAAATAGGCAGGCGCAGTAAACCTTCGCGCCCAATGATATTCTCTCATCTCTTGAAAAATCCGTGATGTGAATGTTCCCCGCAACATCAGGTATTACAAGCAGATTGTCTTTTAGCAGCAAATCAACAAGTTCGCTGTCATTTGTGAACAGCTCTTTCCCTCTGCTGTCAACCACTTTGTTCTTGTTTATGAAAATCATGTTTCCTGAGTATTCAGTCAGCGACCTCGCGCTTCCGTCATACTGCTGGAAAAGTGCAGAGCCAACTCCTTTAAGCACTCCATAAGCAGAATCAGATGCAAAATAATCATTTCCGAACTTGATGACCTTATTCAGCCCTGCACCCCTTGAATTAGTGTCGTAAACAAGCTTCCTTGTTTCATTCAATTTAAAATCAAGAAGATAAAATCCTTTTTCAAATGTCGCATAATATCCTGAGTCAACCCTGCCTGTTTTTTTAAGCGGATGTTTGAAGCTAATCTCCCCAATTCCGCCTTCCTTTTCAAAAATAAAAATCTTATTTCCTGCAGTTGCAAGGACGTCCTGTTTATTCATGCCAACGACGTCAAATTGCCTATTTTTTGTGCTGACCTCCTCAATCTCCAATTTTTTGATTGACGTTCTTTTCGGATTTTCTGCATCTTTCATAAGCTCATTTATTTTCATGAGGTGCCTTTCAGCAACAGCATAAAATTCGGATTTTGTTGCAAAATCAAGCCCGCTGAACCAGTTTAAGTCATGAAACTCTGTTTTTAAATTCTTGAACCTGACAGGCAGGACTTGGAATGTTGGGTTAAGCGGCAACACGTCTCCAACTAGTTTTGCATAATCTGGATCCTTTTTGAAATACATGTCCCTGAAATCACAGTACCTTGAAACGCAGACAACGCTTTTTTCATTTATCATTGCATCAAGCGTCAGGATAATTGACTCAACACTGTCAGCGTTTGTGTCCCCAAGCATTTTCATCTGCCTTTCGCCGAACTTCTCAACATCAAATTTTATGCTTCCATATCTTTTTTTGATAAGCTCTATTGTGTCAAGGCTGACCTCGCCAATCTTGCCTGAGCAGAATGCAGGAATCATCTCTCCTGAATTGTGCCCGCCGATTACAAAAATAGACTCGAGCGCTTCGAGCGGGATTATATTCCCTGTTGCCTGCTTGTACAATTCCCTTATGGTGCCTCTTGCCCTTAATGTATCAACATGCACTATGCCAGACAGGAATTCTGGCTCAAACTTTTTTTGGTAGTATGCGCCGATTGCAGGCGTCGTTGTCGAGTTGTTTGCCGCGATTGTGATAGCCATATGCTTTTTTGTCAGTACAGGAATCAAATTTGCAATCATTGGGATGTTTCCAATTGTAAGCATATCTCTGCTCATTTCTTTTGTTTTGTTAGCGTCTGCGCAGATTACCGCGATTTTTGCATCAATTCCTCCAAGGTTTTCAATGACTTCAGGAATAAAATTTACTGATTTAGAAATATTATTTGCCCTTCTGGCTGCGATTTCCGCCCTTTCATAATCCCTTGAGGTGAGATAGCAGTTTTTTATTTTGTTGCCTGCAGACCATTCCTGCCTTGCAATCCTGTCTGCCAGCCCCTTTCCAATCTGCCCTGTTGCGCCCACAATCAGGATATCAAACATTCCCCCTTCCATTGTTTTATTAAAGCCAAGCAAATATATAAGTTTTCAGAAAGGTTTATAAAAGAATATTCGCCATACTTTGCTGATGAAGTTTGTTCCATTCAGACAATTCCTGGAGTCGTTTAAATCAATAAAAAGAAGCCCTGGGCTTTTTGCACTGAATGCGCTGACTGACCTGGTTTTTCTGCTGGTTTTCAGTGCAGTCTACATATTCTTTGTTGTTGGAATCATGGACAACATTTACAATATTTCCGGATCAGTCACAAAAGACATGCTCCAGAATGTCCAGCCTGCTGAAAATATTTTTGGGATGCTTTCCCAGGTTTCCGGCCTAAACACGCAGATAGGCATAATAATCAGCATGCTGATTTATTTTACAATTGCCGCATTCCTCGTCTGGATTGTGATGCAGGCAATAAGCTGGTGGCTCAGCTTCAGGCTTAACAAAATAAAGCTTAACTTCTTCAGCCACTTCGCGTCATTCAGCCTCTTCGGGCTTGTCTGGTGGGGCTTGTTTGTTCTGATTGTTTATATGTTTTTTAGGGTTAGCTTCCATAACATTCTTTACAGCGCATCCAGCAATTGGATAACAATAGTAACCTGCCTTCTTCTGGTTCTGATTACGTACTTTGAGCTGGCTTCGTATTCTGTCTACGGAAGCTTCAGGGAGACAATGAAGAAATTATTTAACGCAGCAATTATGAATGCGCATCTTTTGATTCTAACTTATGCGATAATAACTGCGCTGTTTGCAGTTGTTTATTTAATCAGCATTGCTGTCTTCAATCTCAGCGCAATTGCAGGGCTTGTCGCAGGCGCAGTCCTCACAACGCTTGCAATAACATTCTCAAGAATTTATCTGATAAATGTTGTAAACAGAATTTAGGCTGCTTTTTTATAGACTTTGCTTCCAGGAACTTTCTCAGGCTCGTATGATCCACTGTACAGACTTGCCACATGCTTAACAGCTTCTTGGGGTGTCATATCTTTTGTCTTTATGCCATATCCTTTTTTCTCAAATGCCTTTTCAACCATGCTGTAAAGCTTGTCTTTTATGTCAAGCCCGTATTTTGAAACATCCTGAATTGCTTTATTAAGTTCGGCATTTGCAAAGTTTTCTCCTGCGTTTTCGATTGATATTCTTGCAGCATCAATGGCATTTTTTGGGTTTTTAAGTAAACTATCCTTTAACTTGTCAAGCCTGACACCAAACTTATCAGCAAGAACTCCCTGAAGCAAACCCGCATCTTTGAGTGCTTTGCTTATCGTCTTAAATGTTTCTGGATTCTTTTTATAAATATCATTGAAAACATAGCTTAATAAATTGCCTGAAACATAATCAAGCATATCATCAACATCCCTCATTGCAAATTTATATTCTCCTGATTTTTTGTCATAATCACCAATAGAATATTTTAATGGAACTTCTGTGCCGTCAGGCAGTTTCTTGCTTCCGTGCTTGTTAATAAGCCATTTGTTGCAAGAAGCCCTAAACGCTTCACTAACTGCCTGAGCCAGGTCACCTCTTTTCAAGGCTTCTTCAGGCTTCAGAACTTTTTCAAGCTCTTCCAGTTTCTTTTCAAGCGTTACCTCTGGTTTTTCAGCCATGAGTATATTGTTTTTTGTTATTTTATAAATTTTTCTATTTTGGAGTAAAGATAATCCTGATTCGCAAGCTCATCTGGGATTATCAGACCCGTCCTGCTATGCCCCGGCCGGGTAAAGATAATTCCAACTCGCAAGCTCGTTTGTGATTATCAGACTTGGCAACAAGTTGCCAAGCATCGGCATTATCAGACTTGCAAATCCTGATTGGTATATATTGTTCTATATTTGATTTGCAAATAAAAAACAAAAGCTTTATATATATAATTTATAAATGGTCTGATATGGCAGATGATAACAAAAAAGAAGAAGGGCCTGATTATGAGGCGAAGCCAGCAGAAGGTGCTCAAGAGAAGATTCCAGAGCTTCCGAAGGAAGTGAAGGATAAGCTGAAAAAGATAAAGGACAAGCTTGATAGGTTCTCAAAAGAGATTGTAAAGAAATTTGAAAGCTATATAATGGGGGTGGCTCTGCTGCCGCCGCCAAAACCGCAGGAAGGCGAGCAGGTGGACAAAAACAAGATTCACGTTCTTATCCTTGTTGATGATTCTGATTCAAAGAAAATGAGCAAATTTGAGCTTAATGAGAAGCTTACAAAGATAATTGAGGAGACTGCAAAGGGCATTGACGAAAACATCGCTCCGCAGGTTCTTTTGATTTCTGACCTGTGGCAGGCGTGCTATGACGGCAAAAATGAGATTCTGCAGATGATTGCAATGGCAGCGCCTATTCATGACACAGGAATGCTTTCTGCAATAAAGATTGCCGAAATCCATAAGACAATGACTCTTAAGAAATTCGAGAAATACATTGTTGCATATGTTCTTGTTGGCTCGCTGGTTCAGGGAAAGGCGACAAAGGATTCTGACATTGATGTCTTTCTCGTCATAGATGACACAGATGTTAAAAGAATGACAAGGGCTGAGCTGAAGGACAAGCTCAGGACAATCATAATTGGAATGGGCCTCGAAGCAGGAGAGTTAACTGGGATAAAAAACAAATTAAACATCCAGGTCTACATCCTGACTGATTTCTGGGAGAATATAAAGGAGGCAAACCCGATAATCTTCACTTTCCTAAGGGATGGAATTCCTTTCTACGACAGAGGCATTTTCATGCCCTGGAAACAGCTCCTGAAGATGGGAAGGATAAAGCCGTCTGGTGAAGCAATTGAGATGTACATGTCGACAGGCGAGCAGGTGCTGAAGAGAATTGCGATGAAAATAAATGAGATGGCAATGGAGGACCTTTTCTACGCGATACTCACCCCAAGCCAGGCTGCATTGATGATGTACGGCGTTCCACCGCCGACGCCGAGGGAAACTCCCGTTGTAATGAGGGAGATTTTCGTGCAGAAGGAAAAACTGCTTGAGGATTCTTACATAAAAATACTTGAAAGGGCGATACTTATCAGAAAACAGCTCGAGCATGGCACGCTGAAAAATGTTTCAGGCAAGGAGCTTGATGACCTGATTTCAAACTGCGACAAATACCTCATGAGGCTGAAGAAATTATTCTCACAGATAGAAAAGAGAAAGGAAGAAGAGAGCATGGTCCAGGTTTACGAAACAATCATTTCAATTGTGAGGGACGTGTTGAGACTTGAGGGAATAGAAAGGGCAAAAGAAGATGAAGTGATTGATCTTTTCAACAATGCGATGGTCGCGACAGGGAAAATACCTGAGAAATATGCGAGAATCATGAAAGACGTGCTGAAAGCGAAGAAGGACTATGACCAGAAGAAGCTGACAAAGACAGAAGTTGCAAAAGTGAAAAAGGAATCTGCCCAGTTCATCAGGTTTGTAATAGAATACATGCAGAGGAAAAAGGGAAGGGAGTTTGAAAGGGCAAGAATCAGGGTCAAGCACGGCGAAACATTCGGAGAGGTAGTGCTTCTGGGAGATGAGGCGTTCATAATCCATGACATAAAGCAGGCGGAAAAAGACATAACAAGGGCGAAGGTCACAAAAGAAGGGACATTCAAGGACCTGAAGGAATCAAATCTTGAGGAGCTTGAGAAGGCGCTTGCGTCTATTGATATGCCGCCAAAGGTTTATCTTAAGGAAAAAACCCTGGAAAACCTAAAGACAATATTTGGCAGGGATGTAGAAGTAATGCTGAATTACTAATCAAAATGGCTGTTCCAACAAAAAGAGTGCCGAGTGTAAAAGAAAGGCTGGCAGAAATAAAGTATTCTGGTGTTTTTGATTATGACTCACTTTACAAAGGAGTTTACAGTTGGTTTAAGGGAAGGTTTTATGATGTTCACGAAACCGCCTACAAGCACAAGACAACCCCAAGAGGAGCAGAGGTTGAGATTTCTTTTAAGGGCGAAAGAAAGCAGTCAGAATGGATAATGTACAAAGTGAATGTTGATTTTCATATCTGGGACATGGCAGATGTTGAGGCTACAAATGATGGAAAAAAGCAAAAATTAAATAAAGCAAGGATGACAGTAGTCATAACAATGGAGGCCGTCTTTGATTACGAGAAAAGGTTTGAGCAAAAGCCATTTTACATAAAGCTTTATAATCTCCTTGTCGACAAGATTCTTTGGATGAAGCTCATGCTTGGGCCGGTTGACACGCTTTACTATGAGGCATACACGCTTCATACAGAGATTAAGAAACTATTAAATATGGAGACTGCGTACAGCGCATTTTAGCAAAATGGAAAAAAGACTTGTAATAAAGGGAATGTTGCTGAAGTATGAAGGTTTATTCGGCGTTCTTGATCTCTATAAATTAATAGATGACTGGACAAAGGAAAACGGCTACGACAAGTTTGAAAAGGAAAGCACCGAATATGTCAAGCCAGAAGGAAAATACATAGAAATGAGGCTCGAGCCCTACAAGAAGGTTTCTGATTACGTCCAGAACAGGATAGTTCTGCTGATTTTCATGAAGGATGTAAAAGAGGCAGATGTTGAGATAGACAGGAAGAAACACAAGCTTAACAAGGGCAACCTGGCGATTAATTTTGACGCCTACCTTGAAACAGATTATGAACACAGGTGGGAACAGAAGCCAACCCTTTTCTTCATCAGGACATTGGTTGACAAATACATCTATAAGATTTACACGCAGAAGTTTGAGAGTAACCTGAAAAATGATGTCAACAGCCTGCACACTGCGATAAAATCATTCTTGAATTTATACCGATACTGAGTAACCTTTTTAAATAAAGGCGCTTCTTTTTATTTAACCTCTAGCATTGCGGGGGTAGCGAAGCCTGGCCAAACGCGCAGGACTTAAGATCCTGTTCCTTAGTGGATCCGAGGGTTCAAATCCCTTCCCCCGCACTTTATTTTGCAAAATGTTTATAAAGAAGGCAGATGAGTTTTAATGCATCGGGCCCGTAGCTCAGTCTGGCTAGAGCGCTACGCTGATAACGTAGAGGTCCGGAGTTCAAATCTCCGCGGGCCCATATTTAGTATTATTCCAGAATTCTAGCCATGCAACTTCTTGATTTTTGCATTTATTATTGCATCAAGCAGCTTGCTTCTATTGTCAAGCCTTTTGTAAATGATAAGCGAATGGATCAAGTCTATAATTATTAGAACAATCGCAAGCAGGAACATGTAAAATATTATGTCTGTTTTTGTCTTAATCAGCGAAAGAAGCACGAGTATGACAAATAAAGGTATGAAAAAAGCATTTTCGAAACTGATTAAGGAGCGCTTTTCCTCAAGCCTCATCCTGTATTTTTCCACATCAAGTTCAATCTCTTCAATTTCCCTGTTTACCATTTTGCCTCATTTTTGTTAAAAAACATTAGTTATTTATAAATTTATTCAAGCAGCTTCACTATGCTCTCGGACCATTCTGCCTTTTCAAGCCTCTTTTTTATTGTACCCAGCGGTTTTCCTCTCACTTTCTGCAGTTTAGAATATAAAATCAGCATGTCCATTCTGTTGAATTCAGTTTTCATTTCAAATGTTATAGCTTCTATCACATTTTTTGGCAGCTTTGCTATTTCAAGATACTCTTTTATCTTCTCTTCCGGCTCTTTCTTCTTCAGCATGTCATAGACGCTGTCCATGATGACTTCAAGCTGCGGCTTTGGCAGCTGCTTTATCTTTTCCATCTCTGCAGGCGTAATCGCTTCTTTCAGTTCGACTGCAGAGGTTTTTTGGTATGTATAATACCCTCCAACTCCAAATAGTATTGCAACAAGACAAGCAGCAACAAGCAGGAGAGGCAGCTTTAATTTGTCTGAAACTAACTGTTTAGCTTCGATTTTTCCAGGCACCTCTTTTGAGACATTTTTTTCTTCTGTGTTGATTTTTGGAGGAGCAGCCTCTTTAGCCTCTCCTGTAATTTTGTTTATGCTGAAAATAATCTTTGTAACAACAATGTCAAGCACACTGACTTTTACGTCATTAACTTCATCTCCATCAAGATCAATTTCTTTTGTCTCGCCTTTTTTGAATGTCACATTTGATTTTTGGGAGCTGAACTGCAGCAGAACAGAATCTGGATAAATTTTTAACACCTTCATCTCATGCCTTACATCGTCGAGTGTGAAAATAAATCTCCCTCCTGGCGTCAGAGTTGACTGATATGGCGTTTCTGTAACTGTAGATGGTATGATTTGCGGAAGCTGTATCCCTCCCTCAACGCTCGGCGCATGAAGCGCAGAAGGCGCTGATGAAGATGCAGATATCTGTGATGTTGTGAAACCATAGGTAGTTGCCGAAGTTGTGCAGTCACCATCAATGTCGCATGCCTTTATTTTGTAATAATATGCAGTGTAATTTTTAAGTCCGGTAATCAGAACTGAGGGAGTTTTATTGAGCTGTGTGCTGTAGGCTTTCGACGCCAAATTAGTAGAGTTAGTTGAATAAGATATTGTGCTGTTTGCAGGCTCTGAATTGCGCCAGTGGATAATCGCAGAGCTGGAAGAAACATTGGAAGTTACGCTTGAAATTGACGGAGCAACCGCATTTATTTTTGTTGTGAAGTTATTCGGACCCGCAACTGCGTGGTTGCCTGATGAATTATATGATGTAACATTGTAGTAATATGTTGTTCCATTATGCAGACCAGACAAGGAGATGGAATGTTTTGTGACTTTTGCAGGGCTTGATGCAGAATAAACAAGCGCTGTCTTTGTCGTGCCGTACCTGACTGTGGAGTTGCCAGGCAGATTTGTTGTCCAATTAATCTTCATTGAATTGCTTGTTTTCGCGTACGATATCACGTTTGTAATACTCATCCTTGTGTTTACAACGCTTAAATGGTCAGTCGCACTCAGCGCATCGTAATCTGCTGAAGAGCAGTTGATTGTGTAATCTGTTTCCAACGGTGTCGGAGATGAGCCGTTGGTAACATATAGCTTTAATCCATGGTCATAATCCATTGGTCCGGCTATATTCAGTGTGCAGCTTCCAACTGAATCATCTATTATGTGACCGTCGCCTGAGTAATTTGCATAAACATGGATTTGTTGGTTTATCAGCGCAGGCGAATTATCTGTGCTGTCCCAGATCGTGAGGTTGGTTGTTCTGTATGTTGTTGTCGTAGCTATTCCTCTTGTGTAGCTTTCGTTTACTTCGGTTGCAGTCAGGGCTTTGTTATAGATTATCACATTGTCTATTTTTCCTGCAGTATATCTGCCATTAATCTGGTCTCTGCCTATGTTTACGCCTCCGTCGCTGTAACTTATTGGACCTGTTTCTGCATATGAGCCGTCAAGAACTCCGTTTACATATACTTTAATGTTGCTTCCACCATAATGTGTTCCATCATATGTTCCTGCGAT
>CAIMOB010000042.1 GCA_903842985.1 uncultured archaeon | reverse complement strand
GAAACAAAATAATTAAATTGCTTTTCGGCATTTTGCCAGGAGGAAAACATCCATACATTAAATTGTTTTGCAGTGAAATGCCTTATCAGGTTTTGGAGGTTATGCGGATACCCCCAGCTCACGACTGCAACTTCAGCCCTGATTAACAGAAAAATATAAACCGAAAGACCTATAGCGAAAGGAACAGCCAGGACAAGTAGCACCCGAACAACCAGATGAAAGAGGATATGAACAAGTTAGTCAGCAACTTCCCCAACAGCCTACTCAGCAACCAGCATCTGTGCAAGCAGGACCTAAACGACCAGCTGAAAAACCGGCTCAAAAAATAACTGGAGAGATGATTGACGCAATTATTGATGCCTCTGCTACGGAACAATTCCTTCTAGATCCCAATATGCAGTATTATTCAGACATGGATTGTGTTTCAGAATCTACCTCGGATAAAGTAAGGGACAATTTTGTAAACAAAGCCGATAGGTTATTCGATTTAGAACAATATCTCGGGAAATTAAGACAGAACAGCAGTGATGTAGACGCCATTAGTGATTTCACAGGCAAAATAGTAGATGGTCTGTATAATCTTGATCTGCCTGGGTTTGATGACCCGATGGTAAAGGAAAGGGTAGCTAGAAGGATAGCCGAAAGGTTACAAGAGCCTTGTAGATCGCTGAATTTAGCGAAGGCATATACTGATTCTGGATACCTCAATCTAGCACAATTTGTCGGAAAGGACCCCCACGACACCAAATACTGGTCCTTGAACTGGCACAAGAACAACAGGGACAGGATTCTCAAGAAATTATCTGCAGAACAACTGGATTCTGTGCTTAATAATCCCGGCCTTACTTTTTACATGAGCGGAGATGACGAGCATGACAGGGCAGCAAATCTGGTAAACAAATCAAACCAGATAAGACAAGCTACATCTGAACAGGGAGAGAGGGGCATGGCAGCAGTTATACAAAATGATGTAGCATACCTAATCAAATATATACCCGAAGAGCAAAACGCATTCAGGCAGATCTGCCCTGAAATGAATACCTCTTTAGCAACTAGTGTAACATACGTAATAACAAACGCTCGTGATGGCCTGTTCAAAGATGGCAAGAGTTTTAACAAAGCAGCAATGGTAGAATTCCTTGAAGACACTTATAGAGTCATAGAGGAGATTATAGACGATGATGACAGGTATGATAAAGAGAAATCTGACAGATGGAATGATAATCTCAAGCCGCATTATGTCGAACTTGCAAGAGCGCTGCTTGGCCCTGAAAAGAAACACTATAAATTAGACAAAGATGAAGACAAAGAAGAAAGAAAAGCTGAAGATAAAATGCGGGGATTAAAAACTTAAAATGGAACTTGAACAATTAGTGGGAAGTGAAGCATTCGATGAAATCAGGGGAAGAAGCTTCGGAATAGACCCAGATTCAAGATATTCTGAAAAAGAATTTTTAGAGAGAGCAGAAGACTTGTTCAGTCTTAATGCTTGTCACAGCAAAATAATCGATAGCAAAAATGGCGGAGATATAGGCGCCCTCAGGGGACTTGCAGAAATCGCCCTCAAATATATGCCCGGATACAAAGCCAAGAATATGGAGATATTGCAAAACCCCTTTGCTGCCTTAAAACAGGCAGAGGTGTTACTAGAACGCGGATACAAAAACATGGCTGGCTATGCTGCAAGAAATCTTGATAGGCTTTTAACAGCGATGGATGAAAAAACCTTGGTAGAAATAGCGGCTATGCTGCCAGGTAAAGGCAAAGAATATGTCCAAATCAACAAGTACATGCGAAGAGGTGACATGAAAGCAGCAAGAAAGATTTATGCGGAAATATTCGAAGATGAAAAAGCGAAGAAGGATATATTAGAACCTCGCAATGCAGAACTCATTAAGCATTATATGGAAGACTATGTTGATAACGGGAAAAAATATTTCATGAACCAAAATCTGAGCATACAGGTTCAAGATGGCAAGGAGACCGTATACAGGCCCGATATTGGCAGGGTAAAAAAATACATAACAAGCGCAATAGCCAAATGTGAAGATAAAGACAAATCAGCAGTCTATAATGACATTGCAACAGCCTTGTACAATTCAAAGAAAGGCATCCAAGAAAAGGAAGAGTCTCCAGAAGAATTACCGATGGCTGCTTAAAAATTGCTTTGCTAAACTATATCTTTTATTAATCCAGCGACTTCTCCGATGAATTTTTCAGTTTTCTGCTGCAAGTCATCGAGAACCTGGCCTTTTACACCTGTGACAGAGCCATGCATTATCCCCTTGTAAAGATTGTAAACTTCTTCATACCATGAGACATATTTTGAATCAAGCAGTTTTTTGCTCACGAAATTTTCATTCAGCAATGCTGGAATATGCTCTGGACTTGGCGGGCTTACTTTAGCTGAGATTAACAGTGCATGCGATGCATCAACCATAGCCCAATAGAGGCCTTCAACAGCGCTCATCTCTGCCCTCTTGCTATTTGCCAGGTGAATCGGAGCTCTTTGCAATGAAGTATAGATGGCTTCTGGAGTCGCTTTAATCCTGCCTTCCTGCAAAAGAATCTTAAGCGGCCTGAAAAATCCTCCGACATCAAGAATTTCTTCGCCATAGCGAAGCACATTGATAACAACAGGGTCTCCGCGCATCAAATCGCTCCACCAGGTAGTAAGCTTGACTGTGTTTATGTGCAATTCGCGCTTGTAGGGGTTTGCAGATAGGACTTTCCCAAGCTCTTCCCTGTACCAGGCAGTCAGTTCCTGGTCGAATTTCACTGAAGCATCATCAACAATGACTATGATATCTAAGTCTGAGCCGCTGGTTGTTGTTTTTTTCGTTGCTGAGCCGAAAAGGACAACTGCTTTGATGAGCTTGTCAAACCTCTGATAGACTCGTTTTGCAAAATCCATGGCTATTTCAGAATCAGAGACAATGTTCAATGACGGAAAATCCTTTGGATTTGGCTTTTTAGAATTTGGTGATTTTTTGCTTTTTGCCATGTTATTTTTGTTTACAAAAAGAACAGTCAGAAATTTTTAATTTCTGAATATCAAAAAGCTTCTGTGGCCAAAGCGAAGCTTTAGTCTGCTTTTTGATTTTACCCTCTTTTTCTTATCTATTATTGGTTTTTAGGTTTTTTAAATGTTCTCT
>CAIMOB010000041.1 GCA_903842985.1 uncultured archaeon | reverse complement strand
CCTTCTCAAGCTCACTTAGCTTGCTCTTCAGCTCCGCTTGGCTCAGCGGGCTTAACTCTCTTGCTTTTTTTCTCATTTTTCTTCTTCACTTCCTTCTTTTCCTCTTTCTTCTCCTCTACTTTGACTTCTTCGATTTTTATCTCCTGAACTGCAGGATTGGTTTCCTTGATTTCAATGTAATCTGGGAGTATTAAATCAGCGGGCATGATGCTTATTTTTATCCCAATTGTTCCGCTTTTAAGATTTGCAACAGACTTTCCTTTCAGCACATATGATATTGCTATGTCGCCGCATTTTTTCATGTAGCCTGCAAGCACTCTCCAGGATTTTGCCCTGCTGCTCGGCAGCTGCCTTCCTGAAAGCACAATTTCAACGCCCTTGGCGCCGGCAGACATAACTTCTGTCACTGTCTTATGCATTACTCCCTTGAAGTTTTTTGTGCCGTATCTTTCAAGCGAGTATGATATCTTGTCAGCGACAATCTGCGCGTCAAGGCTTGGATTCAGTACTTCACTTATCTCAACCTGCGGATTTTCAAGCTCAAATTTTTTCTTGAGCGTTATTGTGAGCTTTTTTATATTCTCCCCTGCCTTTCCTATTACAAGGCCGGGATGCGATGAATAGACTATTATTTTCTCTCCAAGAGGCGTTGGCTGAAGCCTTACATGGCTTATTCCTGATCTTCCGAGCGAATTCAACACATACTCCTGTATTTCAAATTCCTTTACCTTCTGGCGTACGAATTTTCTTTCAATCATTTTTCAGTTTTCTCCTTTTTTGCTTCCAGCACAATCTCAATGTGGCTTCTTTTCGCCTTTCTTCTCCTCTTTCTTCCGTACCTGAAAGGCCTTGAGGCGAGGTGGGCGCAGACGTGCCTCACAACAAGCTCAGAGCCGAGGTTTTTCTGATGCGCATTCGCCTCTGCGTTTTCCAGGATTGAAAGTATTTCCTCGCACGTTTTGATTGGGTATCTTCCAGGGCCCATGCCAGGCTTGTGGCCTCTGTCCTTGTTGTATCTTGTAAACTCGATTGCAACTTTCATGTTTATTGCATCATTAAGTATCTTCTTCGCCCTTTCAATACGCTTCCCTCTTATTGCTTTGCAGACCATTGTAGAGTTTTTAGCAGATATGGGCAGGTCTAGGCCGACGGCCTTCGCCATTGTCTCATTGTCAAAACCCTGGAATGCATATCTGTACATCTTTATTTCACCGACAGTGCGCCGCTTGATTTTGTCGCTCCTATTCCTGGCGCGCTGTGCTGCACTTTCTTTCTTGTCTGCGCAAATTCGCCGAGGCAATGACCAAGCATTTCCTCTGTGATTAGCATGGGAACAAATTCCCTTCCCTGATGTATTTTTATTGTTTTTCCAATCATGCTTGGTGTTATCGGCATTTCCCTGCATTGCGTCTTAACGTCTTTCTTTGCTTTTGTTATCTTTTCAAAAAGATTTTTCTGCTCCTCATTCATCCTTTTTATGCTTCTCCTCACTCTGCTAGGAACCATATTAGCAAACTCGTTCAGACTCATCTTCTGAAGTTCCTCAACTGTTTTCCCTTTGTATGTAAATATTTTCTTTGCCATTTTTACCTGTTCTTTCTTCCTGTCCTTCTCGCGGCAATCTTGCCGACCTTTGCTCCAGGAGGCGTATGCCTTGAAACAACCATTGGATAATTCTTATGCGATGACCTCTTTCCGCCGTGCGGATGCGCGACAGCGTTCATCGACTGCCCGCAGACATGAGGCCAGACCCTATTTCTTGCGGTCATCTTGTAGAAACTGTTTCCTGCCTTTGTCATCGGCTTATCAAGCCTTCCGGCGCCTGCGATTCTTCCGATTGTGGCCCTGCACATATGGTTGAATTCCTTCTCTTTTTTTGAAGGAAGCTCTATTTTTACAATGTCGCCAGATTTCGCGACAACCCTTGCAAATGTTCCTGAAGACCTTACGAATTTTCCGCCGTCTCCAGGCTGTGATTCTATGTTGAATATCAATGTTCCCTCTGGAATTTTGTTTAGTGGAAGCACGTTTCCGCTTTCAACTGCTGCTTTTTCGCCGCAGTTCAGCTCAGTTCCAACCTTAATTTCCTCGCTTGCAGGAAGTAATGCAGACTCGCCGTTCTCGTATTTTACAGACATCAGCGGGCTTGAGTGCGCAGGGCAGTGCACGATATCCTCAACCTTCCCCTTTAATTCAGTCCCCATCTTTGCATAGCTTATTCGTCCGTAATACCTGTGCTTCTGGGACCTGAATCTAAGTGTGCCCCTTCCCCTTCTCTGCTGCAATAGATTTTTTCCCATTTTATATCAGACCTAATTGAGTGGCAATGTCAATTGCAGGCGTGTCCATGCTCAGCCTTACAAATGCCTTTTTAATTCCTTGATGTGTTATTGTAGTGTTGACCTTTTCAACCCTGACCTTGAATGTCTCCTCAATCTCCTTCTTTATCTCCGCTTTTGTCGCCTTCTTGTCAACAATAAAAGTCAGCTTGTTCTCTGACTCCATCATCCTTATTGATTTTTCAGTTGACAGCGGATATTTTACGATTTTCATAAAAACAGCTTCTCCTTTTCCATTATTTCAATTGCCTTATCTGTGAATATTGTCAGTCTTCCCAGAGCTGTTCCCGGCGCAAGCATTTCAGTGTCTATTTTCTTGACCTCAGCAACGTCAACTCCCGGAATATTTTTTAATCTCAAGAGCTTGCAGTCGCCCGAGACAACAAGCAAAATTCCCCTCGATTTCTTGTACTTTCTTCCCCTTGACTTGCCTCTTCCCGCTCTAACCTTTCTTTTTGAGATTCTTTCAAGCTCTTCCTTCATCCCGAATTTCTCCAGGATTAATTTTAATTCATTTGTCTTTTCAGTCGCTTCAATTTTTGATTCGATTATGAATGGATAAATTGGCGGAACATTATGCCCTCTCTGCTCAACGGCCTTTTTCTCGACAGTTGCAGCCAGCGCGCTCCTTATTGCCTTCTTTCTTTCCTTGTCGTTAATCTTCACTTCCCAGATTTTTTCTGCCTTTGGCGGGTGAGACCTCCTTCCTCCGACTGTTCCCGGTGCGAATGCGCCTGTCCAGTTGAAATGCGAGCCCTGCTTGCTCATTACCTTCCTGGGAACTCTTGAGATTCCAATGCCGTAGCTTCCCTTGAAGCCCCTTCTTCTCTTGTAAACCTCGCTTGAATATTTTTTTCCGGCCCTTGGGTCTGCGCCGTATCTCTGCCTTCTTCCGGCGAGTATGGCGATGACAGCCCTGTAAATTAAGTCAGGCCTTATTTCCTCGTTGAACTGCCTAGGCAACTCCTTCGAACCTTTCTCTGTCTTTGCCAGGCTTAGTATTTTCAGTTTCATTTTGCTATGAATTGTATTGACGGTGCATCCTCTGGTATTTTTTTGTTTGGCCTTATTGGCTGTGTCATCCTTATGATTCTTTTTGCAGGGCCTGCGATGCTTCCCTTGAGGAGCAGCGCGGAATTTTTCACAACGCCGTATCTTCCGAATCCTGCCTTGCCATTCACTTCATTCGGCTCTGCTATTTTCATTATCCATTTGTTAGCCTCAAGCCTCTGGTGATAGCCCATCTGCCCTGCATGAGGTACAGAATAATTACCATGATGCGGGTGCCAAGGACCCAGTGATGCAGGGCCTCTTTTTGTTTTTTCAGCCTTGTGCTGCCTCAGCATAACTCCAAATCTCTTGACAGGGCCCTGGAATCCCTTGCCCTTTGTGATTGCATGAATGTCAACATGATTTCCTTCCTTGAAGACGTCTTTTATGCTAATTTCTTTTCCAAGAACATCCTTTGCAAACTTTATTTTGTCAGCTATGCTTCCGCCCAATGCAATCTCGAAAATCTCCGGCTTCTTTTTTCCGATTGTCGTTAGCTTCGGCTGTGTCTGCACAATCAGCCTCACATCTGTTGCCTTTTCAATCTTATCAAGCTCTGATTCTTTTTTCTTTTTTGGAAGCTTCAGTTTTCTTCCTGCTTCCTTGTCAAGATTTTGTGCGAGAACATCCGTAAGAACCTTGTTGCCCGAGTATGCTCTTATGCCAGCCACTTTTATTGGAGGGCACTCAACAATTGTTACTGCCTGGCTTATGACTTCCCCTTTTGTCGGGCTGTTTTTCCTGTTGTCAACAAGCATTATATGAGTCATTCCTGTTTTGTAGCCTGCGAATCCCAGGGGTTTTACATCCTTTGACTCAGCCCAGTATCTAACTCTTGCATATATTCTATCGGACCTTTTTCTAGGCCAGAACTGGATAGTTCCTCTCCTTGGATTTCTTATTCTTCCCATTTTAGATAATCCTGCCTGTAATTGCCTTCTTTTATGTTAAAAGAGCCTATTTGCAAGTCTTTCTTCCAGAACTAAGTTTATAATTCTAAACTTGTACTGAAAGACCCTTTTCAGGCTCGTTTAGTTGTTTAAGATGTGTTTAAACGTTTAATAGATATTTAAACACCCATTCCGAACATTACTTGAGATTGAGAGGGGGTTTATAAAGATTATGGCGGTTGAGACAGAGTTTTGGGAAATATTTATATAGAATATTCTTCTTTTAAATGATTTATGTCAAGAAATACATTTGATTTAGGAGGCGTTAAACCAATTAAAGTTAAACCCTTAAAAATGGCTGATTTGGGTTTAGGATATCAAAAAGAAGGAAAGAGAGTTTCAAAAGCAATCATTAGACGAATTGTATGGAAGAGAGACAAAGGCACTTGTCGCTTATGTGGAATTAAAATACGTGCAGGTGAAGACTGGGATTTAGCAAGAAATAGAGCAGGTAAAAGTGGCGGAGGATACACCGTTAAAAATTGCTTTGTAGCCCATCATTCTTGTAATATATCACAAGGAACAAAGACAAGAGGACAAGTTAAAAGAGAAATTGGACGCGAAATTGGCAAGAAGAAAAGTAAACGAAAAAGAAATAGATCACAAGGCCAAACATACATAAATCCGTTAACAGGTAAAAGAGAGAAATTTGATCCTTGGAAGTTATGATGAATAAAAAAGCACAATCAAACACAAATCTTTCAGGTATTCTTATGGTTGCAGGTGTTGTTTTAATAGTAATCGGCGGATTGTATTGGATGCCAATAGCTTATCTTGGAGTAATTATTTTTGTTGCAGGATTGGCTATTAGAAACTTCATGAATATGTAATTAATAAATTACCAGCTAACTCTTGTTCTTCTTTTCGGCGTTCTTCTTGCTTTGAAACTAACTCTGCCCCCAGAAGTGCCGAAACTTACAGGTCGCTTGGTCTTGGTTCTCCTTCTTCTCGTTAAAAAGCTTGGCATATTAATATTATATTTTTTAACTATTTAAATATATCCATCTCAGCACCATTAATAGAAAATTATTTATTACTATTAACTCCCCACCCTCTTCTCTTCGCATAGCTCACAGGGTTCTTTATCTTCTCGCACAAGGAGTCTGGCTTGCAGATGCCGAAGTCCTCGTAGTAGCTCCTGCAGTTAGGCGGAGGAATCACCTGCTTTCTCTGCTTGTGATAGCTAACCTGCCCAGTCAGCAGCGCCTCTCTCATCGGTTCCTTGTTGCGGGCGTTCCATTTCTTCAATAACTCCAGAATCTTGTCATAGTCCCAGCCGACTGATGTCAAAAAGTTGACAAGCACAAACAGGCTTCTTTTCTTGCCGTCTTCAACCCCATTTAATATCATCTTGATGCACGGCGGAAACAATTCCTCAGGCAGCGCCTGCTGGACCTCGTCAAAATTGATTTTTCTTTTTGCAGTGCCCTTGAACCTCTCCTTCAATTCCTCCTTCTCCTTCAAGCCCTGGCTCCAGCCGATTGCATCATCAAAAATATTCTTCGCCTCCTCTGAGACATTCCTGTCAATGAACTTCAGCTTTGAAACCTTTACATTCTCAAGCTTCGCAGTTTCTTTCTTAAAATCAAGTATCTCCTGCGGATTTATCACAACGCTTGCCAATCCAGATTTTTCATTCACAGAATAGGGCATCCTGAACATGTGCCTTGAGGAAATCAGCACAGAATCAATTGCAAGAACCTTGAAAGGGTCGAAGAAATTATTCACAACAAGCTCTGAAAAATCCTTTCCTGTCTTCTCCATTACCTTGTCAATGTCCTCTTTCCTGAGAATTGCGTCTGACAATGGCTTCTTAATCATGCCCTGCAGATAAGAAGCTATGACCCTGACGCCGTCTGGGAAATAACTTTTAGTATCAATTGTCTTTGTCAGTTTTATCTCTTTCGGGAACGCCTCAAACGGCACTCCGATGTGAAAGCCATGGTTGCCTGAGAATTTTGCAGAAATTGCATTGACTCCCTTAGCCTTCAGCGCCTTGACAAGCAAATCGCCTGCAATCTGCGAATATTCAAGGAACGGGCAGTCGATATCCAAAATTAAATCCCAGCCCCTTCTTAATTTCTCAAGCTCATGCTTGGTCATCTCAGTTGAAAGCTGCAGGGGATTATGCCATAACTCTTCAGAGCAGTGAAAAGAGGTAGCGCCTTCTTTTGCAAACTCAGCAACATCCTTCTTGTACTGCAGTGATTCAGGCCTTTTTCCGAATCCGCTTTCGCCGAACTTGACAGCTATCTCCCTGTCCTTGGCGCACTCAAGAATAGCTTCCTGGATATCCTCTCTTTTGTAATACTCCAAAACCCCCATAATTGTCTGATATTCAACAACAAATATAAATATTTTCATTTCTAAACATAGGTTATGGAGGAGCTAATAGGCAAAATCAAGGGCAAGCCAGCCATAGTCGAAGGCATCAAAGACAAGAAAGCCTTGGAATCGCTTGGCTTCAGAAAGATAATTGCCCTCAACAGCAGGCCAATCTACAAGGTTGTTGAAGGCATCAAAGCAAAGGAAGTGATTATTCTTACTGACTTGGACAAGGAAGGAAAGAAGCTTTACAAAAAGTTACTGGATGAATTGAGCAGGAACGGAATAAAAGTAGACAACACATTCAGGGATTATCTCTTCAAGAACACAGAACTAAGGCAGATGGAGGGCTTGCCGAAATATTTAAATAGGGGCAATAACAATAAAGCAAGATGCTTAACCAGATAAAAACAATTCTTTTGCTCGGCATACTCACAGGAATTATGCTTGTGGTGGGCCAGCTGATTGGCGGAGCACAAGGCCTGACAATAGCGCTGGTGATTGTCGTTGCAATGAACTTCTTTTCATATTTCTTCTCAGACAAAATGGTTCTGCTGATGTACAGGGCAAAGCTGCTAAAGAAATCAGAGGCACCTGAAATTTTCCAGATTGTTGATGAAGTGCGAAAGGAAGCAGGAATACCAATGCCAAAATTGTATGTGGTTCCTACAAACACACCAAATGCATTTGCAACAGGCAGGAACCCAAAGCATGCAGCTGTTGCAGTCACAGCAGGAATTGTCAGTCTGCTGAACAAGGAAGAATTAAAAGGTGTTTTGGCTCACGAACTCTCACACATAAAAAACAGAGACATATTAATACAGACAGTCGCAGCAACAATCGCTGGCGTCATCTCATATCTTGCCATGATGTTCAAATGGGCTGCAATCTTTGGCGGTGGAGACAGGGATAGAAGCGGCAGTCAGGTGTTCGGCTTACTGGCATTGGCAATAATAACTCCTCTGCTTGCAATGATTTTGCAGTTGGCAATTTCAAGGGCAAGGGAGTATATGGCAGATGAGTCCGGCGCAAGATTAGTCAAGAATCCAAAGGCATTGGCAAGTGCTTTGGCAAAGCTTAATGAAGGTGTCAAGGCAAAGCCAATGAGATTCGGCAGCCAGGCAACTTCATCATTGTTTATTGTAAACCCATTCTCTGCAAATGGCATTTTCAACCTCTTAAGCACGCATCCGCCTGTTGAAGAAAGGATAAAAAGGCTTAACCAGCTGAAAATTTAAAAATAGAAGCCACTTTTTAAGTGAAATATGGTAAAAGAGGCAGCAGACTATTGGTCTAAAAGGGAAGCTGATGTCCTAAGCGTTCTTGGAAGCTCTGAAAACGGCCTGACAGAGCAGGAAGCAAGGTCAAGGCTGGAAAAATATGGCTATAATGCACTGAAAAAGAAAAGGTTTGTTCCGCTGCTTATTTTTCTGAGGCAGTTCAAGAGCCCGCTGATGTGGATTCTTATTGCTGTCAGCATCATTTCAGCATTTTTCGGCCAGATTACAGATACAATAATAATACTGTCAATTGTGCTTCTTGCATCGCTGCTTTCATTCTACAATGAATTCAAGTCAGAAAAAATTGTTGAGGAGCTGAACAAAAAGATAGCTTACAGGACAACAGTGATTAGGAATGACGAGAAGATAGAAGTTGATGTGAAGAATATTGTGCCTGGCGACGTTGTTTACCTTAACATAGGAAGCGTAGTTCCTGCTGATTTGAGGATAATACAGGCAAAAAATCTTGAAATAAACGAGGCAGTGCTTACAGGCGAGTCAATGCCTGTCAGAAAAAACTCTGCTGCGCTGAAGCTCAGCAGCTTTATTCTGCGCGAGCTCAAGAACTATGCGTTTGCAGGCACAACTGTTGTTGAAGGCGAATGCCTTGGCGTTGTTGTAAAAACAGGCGAAAATACTGAGTTTGGCAAGATAGCAAAGGAAGCTGTGAACGAAAAGCCGGAAACAGAATTCCAGAAAGGCATAGACAAATTCGGGGGGATGCTCCTGAAGACAATCCTGGTGCTGGTTATCAGTATTTTTTTCATAAACACACTCATGAAGCACGAAGTTCTTAATTCGCTGCTGTTTGCGCTTGCAATTGCAATCGGGCTTACTCCTGAGCTTCTGCCGATGATAATAAGTGTCGGGCTCTCAAAGGGCGCTCACGCAATGGCAAAGCATGACGTTGTTGTCAAAAGGCTGATTTCAATTGAGGATTTCGGCAATATGGATGTGCTCTGCACAGACAAGACAGGGACGCTGACAGAAGGAACAATTTCGCTTTACAGCCACCCCGATGCCGATGACAAGTCAAATGAAAAGGTTATGCTCTACAGCCTTGTTTGCAACTCAGCCGTTGCCCATGGGAAAAAATATTTCGGAAACCCCATAGACATTTCGCTCTGGCAGCACGCAAAGGCAGATATTAAGGAGAAGTCAAAGCTCTATACCAAAATAGACGAACTTCCATTTGACTATGACAGGAAGAGAATGTCTGTTGTTGTCAGAAATGGGAGGAAAATACTTTTTATAACAAAAGGCGCGCCCCACTCAACTTTGAAGAGCTGTACAAAGGTCCACATTGGCGGAAAAACCGTTTCAATATCAAGCCATCTGAAGAAGCTTGAAAAAAGGCTTGCAGGATTTGCAAACCAGGGGCTGAGGGTTGTTGCTGTGGCTTACAAGGAAGTTGAGCTTAAGAAAGATTATGAGCTGAAGGATGAGAGCGGCCTGACGCTTCTCGGGTTTGTGACATTCCTTGATCCGCCGAAAAAAACAGTCAGGAGCGCGATTGAAAAACTGGCGGCACTTAACATAAAGTTTAAGATACTCACTGGCGACAATGAATTAATTACGCAGAAAATTACCGAGGAGATAGGGATACCGATGCGCAATGTTGTTCTTGGGAATGAGATAGACCGAATGGACGATGAAAAACTGAAAAAAGCTGTTGAGGAGGCAAACCTGTTCTGCAGGCTCACGCCAATGCAGAAGCAGAGGATAATAAGGGCGCTGAAGCAGAACGGCCACGATGTCGGCTTCATGGGAGACGGTGTCAATGACGTGCCTGCGCTGCACGAGGCAGATGTCGCAATCTCTGTTAATGACGCGGTTGATGTTGCGAAAGATGCATCTGACATAATTCTCCTGAAGAAAAGCCTGAATGTCCTTGCAGAGAGCGTTACGCATGGCAGAAAGATATTTGGCAACACAATAAAATACATAATGACGGGCACAAGCTCGAATTTCGGGAACATGTTCAGCGCAGCAGCTGCATCAATATTCCTGCCGTTCCTGCCCATGCTTCCTGTTCAGATTCTTCTTACAAACTTAGTTTATGATTTTTCAGAAATGACAATCCCCACAGATAATGTTGATGAGGAGTATGTGAAGAAGCCGAAGAAGTTCAACATAAATTACATAAAAAAATACATGCTTTTCTTCGGGCCCATAAGCTCTATCTACGACTTCCTCACATATCTTGTCATGATTTTTGTCTTCAATGCCTCAATTTCACTGTTCCAGACAGGCTGGTTCATCGAATCGCTGATAACCCAGGCGCTTGTTGTCCTGATAATAAGGACAAAAAGAATTCCTTTCTTCAGGAGCAGGCCAAGCAAGGGATTACTGATAAGCACGCTTCTGGTTACATTGGCAGCAATCCTGATACCATTTACCTTTCTTGGAAAATTGTTTGGTTTTACCCAGCCCCCTTTGCTTTACTTCATCATCCTGATGCTGATGGTCATAACATACCTGGTGCTTGTGGAAGTCGGGAAATATTTCTTTTTCAAGAAATATGATATCTGAAAAGTAAAATATATAAATTGGATTAAGCAAAGTGATTAAAGATGTCTCATAAAAAGAAGAAAGGATGGCTGAATAGAAACATATTCTTATTCGGACTTGCCAGCTTATTCAGCGACATGAGCCATGAGATGGCTACGGCAATACTGCCCATATTCTTATCAGTTGAATTGCACAGCGCAGCTGCAATACTGGGGATTATAGAGGGAGTATCTGATTTTTCTTCAAGCTTTTTTAAGACATTTGCCGGCTGGTACAGCGACAAAGTCGGGAAAAGAAAACCATTTATCATACTTGGCTATGTGATGACTGGATTTTTCATCCCACTACTCGGCTTCGCTACTCATTGGATTCATGTATTAATAGCAAAAACATTGGGCTGGCTTGGAATGGGTATGAGAAGTCCTGCAAGAGATGCTTTACTGTCAGATTCTGTGGATAAGGAAACAAGAAGCAAATCATTTGGCTTTGAGAGGATGATGGACACGTTTGGAGCAATCATTGGCCCAGCACTTGCGTTCTTTCTGCTGCCTGTGCTTGGCGTAAGAAACATATTCTTCCTTGCGCTGATACCTGGAATACTTGCAGTCATTTCTGTATTAATGGTGAGGGAAAAGTACAAGAAAAAAATTACCAAGATGGAATTTTGGGGCACCATCAAGAACATGCCCTCTGATTTCAAGAGATTCCTTTTTGCAACTGCTATTTTTGGCATAGCAAACTTTGCAAACACATTCCTCATTTTAAGAGTCATGGAAGCGCTGAGACCATCAATGGGAGTATTGGCTGCAGGCAGCATTGCAGCAGGATTATACGCTCTCCTGAATGTGGGTGCTGCAATATTTGCATTTGTATCTGGAGTTTTGGGAGATAAGATGAGCAAAAGATTCCTTGTGGGAGCAGGATATTTAATATTTGTATTATACTGCGTAGGGTTTGTTGCGCTTCCAACAGCCATACCAAGTTTTATTGTTCTATTCCTGCTCGCAGGCGTGGAGACAGGGCTTATTGATGTAATGGAAAGAGCTTATGCAGCAGACCTTCTGGCAAAAGATATCAGGGGAACAGGTTTCGGTTTATTGACAACTGTGGATGGCATAGGCGATTTGGTGTCAAGCGCAATTGCAGGTGTATTATGGACAGCATTCTCCTACAGCTGGTCTTTTATGTACGGCGCAATACTTGCATTAATTGCAGCAGTAATATTAATGATACAAAGCAATAAAAAATATCCATCAGCTTAGTCCTTATATTCAGAATCAACAGCATCCTTTATGTTCTTTGCAATCTTTTCGCCAACACCTTCAACATCCTTCAGCGTCTTCTCAGACGCGTTTACAATATTCTTCACAGAGCCGAAGCTCTTCAGCAAATCCCTTGCAAGTGATGTTCCAACAGAAGGAAATGCGCTTACAACATATTCTTGGATTTCCTTCATTGTCAGTGGCTTCTTTGTGTGAAACTGGACTTCTCTCTGCACATCCTCCTGCTCCCTCTTCGCGATTACAGCAAGCAGCGCAGATGTTTCCTTGAAGTTCTTTGTGAATATCAGCGGAATCCCATAGCTCACTGCAATTGTCGCAATCATGCCTCTTATTGCGTTTGTGTGAATATTTCTCTGCGAGAAAATATCTTCGTCGCCTTCGACAACAACCAAAGGCCTGTCAAAGCTCTGCTTCAGTGTCTTCAACTGCGAAAGCAGCCTGCCGTCGATTATTGAATCAACAAAATCCTTCTGCGTCTTGTATTCAACGCCGACTCTTGAGCTCAAGACATAATCGGCTGTTTCAAGCTTCCGCAAATCAATATTAACACCTAAATCAACAAGTTCTTTTATGATTCCAGATCCTTTTTCCCTGTAATCAGCAAAAATCTTTATTCCAGATGCAGTGTATTTCTCAAGCGAAGTGTCTTTTCTTTTTGTCAGTTGAAGCTTCGTCTTCAACTCATTCAGAATGCGATGCATTCTTTTCTCTTTGTGATATGCTGACCATCTGTAATACTCATCTCTTGTGCCTTTTGTGACAAGAACAATAACGCTTCCCTTCCCGCTTCTTCCTGTCCTTCCCCTTCTTTGGATGTGCCTTATTGCCGACGGAATAGGCTCGTAGAAAATAACCAAGTCAACCTTTGGAATGTCCAATCCTTCCTCTCCAATTGATGTGCAGACAAGAATATCAAACTCATTATTCCTGAACTTGTCAACAACTTCCTTCTGCTCCTTCTGGCTCATGCCTGAGCCATTCCTTTTCTGCTGCCCGATGAAAAGTTCTGCCTTAACCCCTAATTTATTTATCTCAGAAACAAGCTTTGCAGCATTGTCCCTGAAATTGTTGAAAACCAGAACCTTCTTTCCCTTGTTTTTGCTGATTACATTTTTTAATTCAATCAGCTTCGGATGCTCTATGCCCAATTCAACAAGTTTTTTTGTTCTCAGCAGCGCTGACCTGAAATTAATGTCCTGCACAAGGTTCTGCACAGCCTTTGTTTTTGTGTTTGCTGCCGACTCATTCAGCTTTTCAAGATAGTTAAGCAGAGATTGGGGGCTCTGCGTCTCCAGTAATTCAGATGCGTGGTAAATCTTTAATGCTTCTGCACCAAGCGAAACAGCTCTCCAGATATTCGGCTCTTTCTCGCCCTGGCCAATCCTCGCCTGAAGCTGGCCCTGAAGCAAAAGCAAATCCTTTTTTGAAACCTGAGTTGAATTCAGGTAGCCAATATTCTTCATCTCAATTAATTTTGACCTGAAACAGGAATCAAGATAGTATTTTATCTCCTTGAACTGTGCTGGAAGCTGGACTTCATTCCATTCCATGTCAATCTTCTGCACATACTGCTTCACATCAGGGTCGTCATAAGTCCTTATTTCAACTGCCTCAATGTAAAGATTCTTGCAGACTTCATTTATCTTTTCAATATCAGAGCCAGGCGAAGCTGTCAGTGCAATAATCCTCGGGTATCTTGCTAATTTGCTGTACTGCTTTGCTATGAAATTATATGAATAGTCGCCTGTTGCGCGATGCGCCTCGTCTATTCCCAATAGGCTTACATCTTCCAGCGCAATCCTGCTTGAAATGACATCATTCTCCAGGCCCTGCGGAGTCGAGAAAATTATTTTTGCGCTTTTCCAAAGCTCGTGCCTCTTTTCCGGCTTCACAAAGCCGGTGAAGATTGCCATCTGCTCTTCCGGAATGTCAAAATTTTCCCTGAAAACATTGTAGTACTGGTCAATCAGCGGCCTTGTCGGTCCGATGAAGAGTATTTTTGAATCAGGGTAGTTTTTTAGGCGGTGCGCAGCAAGCATAAGGAAGATATTTGTCTTGCCCATGCCTGTCGGAAGCACAACTAGTGTGTTTTTTTCAACTGCAGTTGCTAAAATAGTTTCCTGATACAGCCTTGGGGTAAAATTCTTAATCATTGTAAGGCATAATCCCTACAGATATTTAAACCCTGTGAAGGGATGTCCAGTGGAAGTGAAGGTTTATAAACAAATATAATTTATATTTGGGAATGAATTTAAATTTCAATAATGAAATAAATGGATTGGCTGTCAACGGCAAATACAGGCTTTCTTATCCAAAAGATGTTTGGCAGCGCTTCCCTGACAAGGAATTCCTGACAGACAATCTGGCGCATCTGCTTACAGTAACAATGCCTTTGGTTGCAGGGTTAAAGAAAGTAAAATACAATACTTCAAAGCCCTTGTTCTACAATGAGTTCAAGGAAGTTGTAAGAAAATCAATTCCCTCTGCTGTTGATGACTATAATGTTTCTGCGAAAAAAACAATTAAGATATTCAATTCTATAAAATACGAGTTTGCTTCAGGCAAAATAAAAAATCCAGAACACAGATATAACTTAGGAGAGGGCGCAGTAATTCCAATTTCATTTGGCAAGGACTCGCTGCTGACGCTGGGAGTATGCAGGGAGATTGGCTTGAAGACCGTTCCTGTCTACATAAATGACACTGTCTCGCCTGGCGAGAACAGGACAAAATTAAGATATGCGAAGAAGCTTGGCACAAAAGTTGTTACAAATGAGCTTGAAAAATTGAATGACTTTGAGACCTGGAACAAGGAAGAAAGCTGTCTTGGCTACTCTCACATGCTAACAAGCTTCTGCTTCATCTCGATACCTTTAATGAGCAATTACAAATGCAGGTATGTTGTGCCAGGCAACCAGCAGGACATGAATTTCACATTCAAAACAAAAGAAGGGATTAAAACATTCCCATCATTTGACCAGACAACCATCTGGATGAAGAAGCAGAATAAAATGATTAACAAAATCACCGGCGGAAATGTTTTTTCTGCAATTGAGCCGCTCACTGACATAGCCATCACAAAAATCCTGCACACAAGATACAAGAAACTTGGAAAATTCCAGACAAGCTGCGGTGAATTGGACGGCACAAGGGAAAAAAGATGGTGCCATGCATGCAACAGCTGCAGCGACACAGCAATTTTGATGAGGGCGTTTGGTGCAAATCCAAAGGATGTGGGCCTGAGAAGCAGTTTCCTTGAAAAGAAGCACCAGAAACTCTACTGCCTATTCGGCGGAAAGAAAACAGATTCATACGACCGAAGCAAGGATGTAAGGGACGAGCAGCTGCTTGAGTTCTATCTTGCATACAAAGAAGGCGCAAGAGGGTATCTGATTGACAAGTTCAGGAAGAAGTTCTTCGACGAAGCAAAAGAAAGAGAAGATGAATTAAGAAAGAAGTTCTTCAGGATTTATCCTTCAATCATGCCGAAGAGGATTGAGAGGAAAGTGAATTCTATTTACAAAGAAGAGTTAAAAGATTTAGTTTAATACGGCAGGCGGGAATCGAACCCGCACATTGACCTTGGGAAGGTCAAATCATACCACTAGATCACTGCCGTGCTATTTTCCACATGAACTCGAAGTAATTCCTGAAGCCGTCAGCAATCGCCTTCTCCCTTATTAAGATTGCGATTGGAAGCTCTGACCATAAAACAATAGACACATTCGCCCCGTAAATGTAAATTGACATCGGGCTTCCGTAGCCCTTTGGTATGAATCTGACGCTCGAAAGCGGAATCTTCCTCAATTCTTTGTTTTTCCGCGCAGATTCGTCAAAAAGCATCTTCACTTTTATATTTTTCCTTGCCCTTTCCCTGTCAAACTTTGGGAAATAGTATTTCAGTATCTCATTAACATTTATTGCATCGCCAAAAATAAGTATTTCCTTGCCGACTTTTATCTGGTCGTCAAAAACAGATTTCAATGCAGGCTTTCCCCTAAAAAACACAGTTTCTTTCTTCTCCTTTGAGAATTTCTTCATCAGTTCAAGCTCAGGAATCAAGGAAAAAACATTCTGCTTCTTCTCCTCAGCAATCTCAAGCAGCCTTGAAGGGTCAACTGCCTCAAAATATTTCCTGTTGTTGGTTTTGATGTAGCTCACAAGACCTTTCTCAACAAGCCTTTCAATTGCATCATAGACGCTTCTTCTGTGAATGCCTGTATTCCTTGTGATTGTACCAGCTAAAGAAGCCCCTTCCTTTAGAAGTATCAGATAAATCTTCGCTTCTGTGTTCGTCAGCCCGATTTCTTCTAAAAATTTGATATTCATAATATAAAAAAGGTAAAGCTTCTATATATATTTTGTGGTGTACTTTATCACCACAATAATTATTATATAAACTCCAGCATTTAGGTTTATAGGTGATAAAAATGGAGATTATAACGGTAAAAAAACCACAAAAATTTGAAAAATTGGATTCAGCAGCAGCAGAAAACTACTTCAGGCTAAGAGAAGGAGGAATATCTTTCCTGGAAAATGAAGTGATAAAGCCATTTGATGTAGCTTTGAAGGAAAAGACAGGCTTCAGCGATGAAAACATCCCAAAAGAAGCAACAACAAAGAAGCTTAACCTGGACGGAATAGTCTTCAGCATAACAAGCGAGCCCACAACAAAAAGGCCATCCTATGGCGACCTCCATGAAAAACTCACAACCTATCTTGGAATTATCGAGCAGGAATACAATCAGGGAACAAGAAAGGAAGGAGTAATTACAATTGATTTGCTTCCTTACATATCTGTTGAGAATATTCTCAGCAAGATTCTTGAATGGAAGGACGAAGTGCTGGACAGGGGCGTGAAGCAGACAATAAAGTTCAAGCTTCCTGAGGAAATGGAAAATGAGAATCTCAAGTCACTCGCAGTCGGCTTGGTTGACTACAGCGTCATAAACCCCGCAAATGCAAGAACATATGTAAGGGCGAAGATGATGAAGCTGGATGCAGCTGAAATAATAAGCGACTTTGAAGGAAAATTAAAGGACCAGACAGGCTTCAGCAAGGAAAATCTGCCAGAGCAGACAGAGAACAGCTGGGTGCAGGCAGGTGACTACCTTTTCAAGATACAGTCAGTGCCTTACCCATCAATAAGCTATGGAAAGATAATAAATGAGCTGGTCAAATCTTCAGAAAATCCAAAATTGGCAGGGGATTTGTGCCTGATGCTTGATGGAAAAGAAGCGCTTTTGGAAAACATCTATGAAATAAGGACCAGGGATGACAGCAAATACATCTCGCTGAGAAGCATGCAGGGCAGAATCAGCAAGCTTACGGAGAAAAATACAGAGAACACGCTGGGCCAGAAGATAACCTTTTACCTGATAGCCTAAGAAAGTTCTTCTTCAGGATTTTTTTCTTCTTTTTCTTCCATCTGCGACGGAATAGCTGTCTTGGAAATTACCATCACATCGCCAAATGATTTCACAAGGCTTTGCGGCACAATAACTCCTTTTGCAGAGCCAATGACTTTCTCAAGATAAGAATTTCTTGTTGACTTAACGCGCCATCCATAAACTTTTGTTCTTGTTAGAATCGCTTCCTCGATTTCCCCGAAATAATCGCCAGCATCAGTGAAAACCTTCATGCCAATTGTGTCAGACACGCGCTTCATCTTAATCATTTTAATGCCTCCAAAGTTAATATTTAGTTGTGTTTGGTATATTTATATAGTTTTCGGTTTTAAACAGCGATATATTTATAAACAAGGTCTTTTTCATAGAGCTTAGGTGATTTATATGGTTGTTGTGGGATTCAGCTTTAACAAAATTGAAGTCGAGAAAAAACCTGATTTTAAGGGAAAGGTTTCAATAAAGAATAATGTGCAGATCAAGGATATTGAGAAATCTGACTTGTTTCTTGGAAAGACAAAACAGGATGCATTGAAATTCACATTTGAATATTCAACTCTTTACGAGCCGGGATTGGGAAAAATTTCATTTACCGGCCAGGTGATTTTTGTCGAAGAGGAAAAGAAAATAAAATCAATTCTTGCTGAGTGGAAGAAAAGCAAGAAACTTGAAGCAGAGGTAATGACCGTCCTGCTGAACAACATTCTTTCGAAGTGCAACATCGAGGCACTTATGCTGAGCAGGGATGCAGGGCTTCCACCACCTATGCCTATGCCAAAGGTTCAGGTAAAGAATAAATAATTTTGTATATTATTTCTTATGTCAGAAACGATACTCGTTTCTGAGCATCCTAAAAATCCGCCAAAACGGATTTTTATGATATGAAACGAAAAATATAAATACAACTTGTATACACTTAGTGTATACACAATGAAAGACCTGGCAGAAAGCTCAATATTTTGCGAGAAGTGCAATAAAAAGGCACAAAAGGGAGAGGTACTCCGCGAAGGCTTCAGAATCAGAATCTGGCAGTGCCCTGGCTGCAGGGAAGTCTGGTACCATCCGCTTGACTTGAATGAGTATAAGGAGTTCAAGAAATTGAGGAACAGGGAATTCCAGGTTAAGCTGAGAATGGTTGGAAATAGCTGGGCTGTTTCAATACCAAGAGAGATAATAGATTTCCAGCAGGACATGGAAAATGAGATGAAGAAGCACATAGAGCACATGAACAGAATTGTAAGGCTCTGCATGGATGAGCCCGGGAAATTAAGCTTATTTTTTAATGAAAAAGAGGCCAAGAAAGGAAAAGTAATAGAGGTAGAATAAAATGGCAAAAGAACTAAAGCTAAAAGTTGCAGAGGCTGTTCAGGATGATGTTAACAAAGGCATTGTAAGGGTTGATTCTGCATTTCTGAAAAGCTCTGACATACGGCCAGGTGATATTGTTGAGATTGAAGGCGAAAGAAAAACAGTCGCAATTGTAGACCGAAGCTATCCAGGAGACATCGGCCTTAACATCATAAGGATGGACGGAATCATAAGAAGGAATGCCAAGACAGGAATTGGCGAGTTGGTCACTATAACAAAATCTGATGTCAAAGAAGCAAAAAAAATTGCGATTGCGCCTGCAAGAAAAGGCATAATGGTAAGGGCGCCTCCTGATTTGTTCAGGCGCGGGCTTCTTGGCAGGGCAGTCAGAAAAGGAGATGTAATATCGCTCGGCGGAACAAGGGGGAGAAAGACAGCAATGATGGAAAGCCCTTTTTTCTCTGACATATTCTCAATGCTTGACGAGAGCATGATGGGATTCGGCTTCTCTGACATAAAGTTTGTTGTTGTCGAGACAAGCCCTAAGGAGGCTGTGCTAATAACAGAGCAGACAGAAATTGTGCTTAATCCAGAGGCAGTTGAACTTAAGGAGGAGGAAAAGCTTCCTGAAGTTGCCTACGAGGACATCGGCGGACTGTCAGAGGAGATAAAGAAGATAAGGGAAATGGTTGAACTACCGCTGAAGCATCCTGAAATATTTGAAAGGCTTGGCATAGAGCCGCCAAAAGGAGTTCTGCTGCACGGACCGCCAGGAACAGGTAAGACACTGCTTGCAAAAGCAGTTGCAAATGAGACAAATGCGAACTTCATTCTGATTAACGGCCCTGAAATAATGTCAAAATACTATGGGCAGTCAGAGGAAAACCTCAGGAAGAAATTTGAGGATGCTGAAAAGAGCGCTCCGTCAATTGTATTCATCGATGAGATAGATGCAATTGCATCAAAAAGGGAAGAGACGCATGGCGAAGTTGAGAAAAGAGTTGTTGCCCAGCTGCTTGCACTGATGGACGGGCTGCAGTCAAGGGGGAAGGTTGTTGTCATAGCAGCATCAAACATACCAAACTCGCTTGATCCAGCATTGAGAAGGCCCGGAAGATTTGACAGGGAGATTGAAATAAATGTTCCTAACAAGGAAGGCAGGCTGGATATTCTTAAAATCCACACAAGAAACATGCCGCTTGACAAGACAGTCAACATGAAAGAGCTTGCCGCAATCACGCACGGGTTTGTCGGCGCAGACATGGCTGCCTTGGCAAAGGAAGCTGCAATGATTGTTCTCAGGAGAGTGCTTCCTGATGTGAATCTTAAGGAAGAGAAGTCATCTATTCCAAAGGAAGTGCTTGAAAAGCTTATAATTAACCAGAAGGATTTCTTAAACGCGCTCAAGGTTGTAAGGCCGAGCGCATTAAGGGAAGTCCTGATGGAGATTCCGACTGTGAAATGGGACGAAATTGGCGGAATGAATGAGGTTAAGCAGGAATTAAAAGAAGCTGTTGAGTGGCCTCTCAAGAATCCAGAGGTATTCACAAGACTTGGGGTAAGGCCTCCAAAAGGCATTTTGATTTACGGCGCGCCGGGTACAGGAAAGACATTGCTGGCAAAGGCAGTTGCAACAGAATCAGAGGCGAATTTCATTTCTGTCAACGGGCCAGAGCTTCTTTCAAAATGGGTCGGCGAGTCAGAAAAGGCAATAAGGAAGATATTCATTAAGGCAAGGCAGACATCCCCAACAATTGTTTTCTTTGATGAAATAGACTCCATTGCGCCAAGAAGAGGGCTTTCAGCAGACAGCCATGTTACAGAAAGGGTTGTCAACCAGCTTCTGACTGAAATGGACGGGCTGAAGGAGATGCATGACGTTGTTGTCATAGCAGCCACAAACAGGCCTGACATGATTGACACTGGCTTGCTAAGGCCTGGAAGGTTTGACAGGATAATCCTGGCGCAGGTGCCTGATGAAAAGGCGAGGCTTGAAATCTTCAAGGTGCATTCAAAGGACATGCCAATTAATTATGCCTCCTGGGATATTGATGATTTAGCAGAAAGCCAAAAAAGGAGAGATAAGAAATCAAACATCGCAAGCAAAATGGCAGGCGACGAACCAACATCTGAAAGAGATATTCAAAATAAGAAAATAAAAAATGAAGAAGAAATAAAAGTTACAAACCAGAGGGATATCTGTTTATTAGATCTTGCCAAAAAGACAGAGGGTTATGTAGGTGCAGACATAGAGGCAATCTGCAGAGAAGCTGCAATGACTGCGCTGAGAGAAAACATGAAATCAAAGGAAGTTACAAAAAAGAACTTTGATTTAGCACTGCAGAGAATCAGGCCGTCTGTGACAAAGGATGTCAAGGAAGCGTATGAGAATGTCAGGCAGTTCTTCAGCGCTGCAAAAGGCAAGGAAATGAAGGACGAAAGCCCTAATTACTTCGGCTAATCCAAAAGAAGAACAGCTGCTGAAATAACTGTTGTCCAAAGCCCGTTTTTGTCAACAATTGCAGACTGGACTATGTTTGTTGTCTTGACAATCTTGTCTGAGATTTTCCATATTTCTTTTCTTTCATCGTAAGATGCATTTTGGTCATAATCTACGCCAAGCGTAGTGGCAAGCATGCATGCTGCAATGTCTTCTGCGTAGTCGCCTGCCTTTTCCTCTGTCTGGCCAAATGAATGGTGCTCGCTTAGGTAGCCGTATTGAGTTGGGTCTGCAGGAACAGCACAGCCAATTGAAGCTGCCAGCAGCCTGTTTGGCTCATTTGTTGAAGTTCTTGACATGACACAGAAAGTAATCTGGCCTGGCTTAAGCTGGGCAAGCCCTTCTGATTTTGGTATAATCTTGCAGCTAGGAGGCATTATGGATGAGACAGTTACGATATTGCACTTCTCAATCCCTGCGTCTCTCAATGCCAACTCAAAGGATTCAAGAAATTCAGTGTGTCTTCCAACTCCCTTCGTGAAAAACATCTTTTTCGGAACAAGTCCATCAACCATTTTAAACGCTTTGTTAATGGCACTTGCTTATAAAATTTTCGTTTTTGAGTTTTTACAGCAATTTCTGGTAAGATTTAAATATTGCTGAATTTTAATTTTAGAAATGACAGATGCTGGAGATAGGGTAAAGGTTGTGACAAATGATGAGGCAGTTGAGGGAGTTCTGATGCCTTCAGAAAGCGGTAAGGTAGTTGTGAAGCTTGAGAGCGGATACAATATTGGAATTGACAAAAAGAAGGTAAAGGAAATTAAGGTTCTGGAAAAATACAAAAAGTCAGAGCCTGCAAAAGCCAAGGTTGAAGCCAAGAAAGGCCTGCCGACAATCGCAATCCTGCATACAGGAGGGACAATCGCTTCAAAAGTTGATTACAGGACAGGAGGGGTTGTTGCGAGATTCTCGCCAGAAGAACTGCTTGAGATGTTTCCTGAGCTCAAGGAGATCGCTAACATCAAAAGCAAGCTTGTATTCCAGATGTTTTCTGAGGACATGGAGCCAGAGCACTGGCAGATACTCGCAAAAGAGGTTCAGAAAGAAGTGGACAATGGGGTTAATGGAATAATAGTTACCCATGGCACAGACACAATGCACTATACATCTAGTGCGCTTTCATTCATGCTTGAAAATATTCCAATTCCCGTAATTTTAGTCGGCGCCCAAAGAAGCTCAGATAGGGGAAGCTCAGACGCTTATGACAATGTAGTTTCTGCTGCGCAATTCATACTTAAGTCAGACTTTGCAGGGGTTGCAGTCTGCATGCACAAGAATATGGAAGATTCTGCTTGTCTAATACATCTTGGAACAAAGGTAAGGAAGCTTCATTCTTCAAGAAGGGATGCTTTCAAGTCAGTAAATGTGCTGCCGATTGCCGAAGTGGCTAGAGAAGGAAAAATAACAATTTTAAATAAGAATTATCCAAAAAAAGGAAATAAAAAATTTAATCTGCTGGATAAAATCGAAAAAAAGGTCAGCATCGTTAAAATACACCCAGGTTTTGACTATAAGCTTCTTGAATTTTATGAAAACAATGGCTACAAAGGGCTTATTATTGAAGGAACAGGGCTTGGACATTTGCAGACAGCCGTTCTCGACAAAAACACAGAACATCATAAGAAAATATTGGAAACAGTCAGGCGCATCTGCAGCAAAATTCCTGTTGTAATGACATCTCAAACGCTATTTGGCAGGGTTGAAATGAATGTCTACAGCACAGGCAGAGACTTGCAGAATGCAGGAGTAATTTCAGGCGAAGACATGCTTCCAGAAACAGCGTTTGTGAAGCTTGCATGGCTTTTGGGGAATTATCCTAAGGAAAAAGCCAGGGAATTAATTGGCAAGAATCTCAGAGGGGAGATTTCTGAAAGAACAGACATAAGAAGCACGCTATGATGCTCAAGGATTGTGATAAAATGGATTACAAAAAACTTGGCTTGAAGTGCGGCTTAGAGATACACCAGCAGCTTGATACAGCCAAATTATTCTGCAGCTGCTCCTCTAATCTGAGAGATGACAAGCCAGACCTTCTTGTTAAAAGAAAACTGAGGGCTGTGGCAGGCGAGACAGGCGACATAGACGTTGCAGCGCTGATGGAGATGATGAAAAACAAATATTTTGTTTATGAGGGATATTCAGACAGCACCTGTCTTGTTGAGTTTGATGAGGAGCCTCCGCATCCGATGAACAAAGAAGCGCTGAATGTTGCGCTGCAGGCTTCATTGATGCTGAAGGCAAAGGTTGTTGATGAAATCCAGGTGATGAGAAAGGCAGTCATAGACGGCTCAAATACCTCAGGCTTCCAAAGGACAGCGTTGGTTGCGAGAAACGGTATCATTGAAACATCTGAAGGAAAAATAACAATCCCTACTATCTGCATAGAGGAGGATGCTGCAAGAAAAATATCAGAAGACCCGAGCTCGATAAACTGGCGCCTGGACCGCTTAGGAATTCCTTTAGTTGAAATCGCCACAGGACCTGAAATACATTCGCCTCAGCAGTGCAAGGAGGCAGCTGAAAAACTGGGCATGTTTCTTAGAAGCACTGGAAAAGCAAAAAGAGGAATTGGGACAATAAGGCAGGACATTAACATAAACATTGCAGGCCATCCAAGGGTAGAGGTAAAGGGCGAGCAAGATTTGAAACTTATTCCAAAAATTGTTGAGCTTGAAGCCCATAGGCAGAAAAACATCCTTGAAATAACAAAAGAGCTCAAGGAAAGAAAGTTAAGCAAGATAAAATTGGAAATAATCGACCTCTCAAAAATATTAAGCAAATCAGAATCAAAAGTAATTAAGTCAACGCTTGACAAAAAAGGAAAGATTCTTGCGCAGAAACTCACAGGATTCTCAGGAATGCTTGGAAAGGAGACATTGCCTGACAAGAGATTCGGCACAGAGCTTTCTGAAAGGGCGAAGGTTGCTGCAGGCGTCGGCGGATTGTTCCATTCAGATGAGGCATTGAAGAAATACGGATTCAGGGATTCCGAGCTTGATGAAATAAAGAAGGCATTAAACCTAAAGTATAATGACGCATTTGTGATAATTGCTGACAATGAATCAAGGGCAAGAAAGGCGCTTGAAACAGTTGTCGAGAGGGCAAACCTTGCATTGGAAGGTGGAGTAAAGGAGGTAAGAAAGCCGAATGCAGATGCTACAACATCCTTCATGAGGCCTATGCCTGGCGCAGCAAGGATGTACCCTGAGACAGACATTCCTTCAATAACACCAGACACAAGCAGGATAAAGCTTCCTGAACTTATTTCTGAAAAAGCAGAAAGAATAGAAGAGTACGGGCTTGGAAAGGATTTGGCAGAGATGCTTTCAAAATCAGGAAAAACAGAATTTTTTGAAGCCTGCATCGGCAAATTCAAAACTTTGAAGCCGGCGTTTATTGCAGAAATAATGCTTACAACCGAAAAGAATCTTAGAAGGAACTTTAATCTGGATGTTAAAATAAGCGACGATGTTTTTGAAAAGATTTTTGATGCGCTTGACAAGGGAAAGATTGCCAAGGAAGCGCTTCAGGACGTCTTTGTAGATTACGCAAAGAAAAACAAGCTTGATTTTAAAAAATATGAAGCAATGTCTGACAAAGAACTTGAGGCGGAGCTGAAGCGGATAATCGCAGAGAGCAGGGGCGCTGACATGAGGCTGATAATAAGCAGGGCAATGTCAAAGCTTAGGGGAAAGGCAGACGCAAAGAAGATAATGGAAAAAATCAAGGAACTTTCTTAGATTTATGGTCAAATGTGTATTCTATCTCCCCTCTTATCGGACCTTTAAATGTCATGAAAAGCGCAGCCTTAACCATCTTTAGCAGATACTTTAATCTTCCTTCTGTTTCCAACCTTCTGACGGAAACTTTTATCTTTGGGCCGTGAAGTATGCCAAATCTTCCATATTCTGTGCTTTTCCTGACTAAATCATGATCCTCTCCAAGTGTTATGCTTCTGTCAAAACCACCTACTTTAATAAAAATGTCTTTTCTGCAGAAGATACAGAAGCCGCACGCAAGCGGGCTTATTCTCTGCAGCAGGAAATAAAATAGATTATAGCCGAAGCCATGAATGAACATATCAACTAGTTTATTGCTCAGGGGTTTAACATAAGTTGTCGCGCTTACCATTTTCCTATCAATAAATTCTTTAAAATTCTGATTAAGAAAGTTATTTGGAAGAACAACGTCAGCATCCAGAAAGAGGAGATAATTGCCTTTTGCGATTTTTGCACACGCGTTTCTCACGCTGCCGGGATGCCCCCATTTGCCTGTCACAACCCTTGCGTATTTTCCTGCAATTTTTGCTGTCTTATCTGTTGAGCCGTCATTTCCAACTATGATTTCACAATCAAAATTCTGGCTCTTGATGCTTTTCAAAAGCCTTCCAATTATTTTTTCTTCATTCCTTGCAGGTATTATTATGCTTAGCATAGCAGATTTGCGCACCACAAAAGCCCGGAATCAGCCTTGTAAAACCTCGTTTTATACGGCGTTCCGTCTGGTTCATAAACCTCCAAAAAGTTTTTATGTTTCTTGATTAGTCCAGCATATTGCTGTTTATAAAATCTCGCCTTTTCCCTGTCAATCCTTTCAACAACTTTTATGAAATTAAGCCCATGGTGCGCCCAAACAGTGTTCCCTTCATAGTTTGGAACAAAAATTTTCATTGGGAAAAGAAATTTTCCTTTCCTGCTGTTTGTATACTTTATTGGAAAAGGCTTGTCAAGCCCCTCATTCTGAATCGCTTCTACAGATCTTTTAATCATTTTCTTTGAATCAAACAGCCCAAGCCAATAGGGATAGATATTGGCGTCAGAAGAGATTCCTGAATCCAAATCATCCTTGAAATAGTTTCCAGTCCAAAAATTTTCCTTTAGGACTTTATTAAAATTATACTTGAATGGGTTTTCAAGGCCCAACCCAGTCAAGTTTTTGCTTAAAAAAGCAACCATACAGTTGTCATACATTGAGGAATTCCTGGTGCAGTGGTCCTTTGCGCTTGAAAAATAGGTATTTTTCCTAACAAGCCCAGTTTCTTCATCGAATATAATCTTATAATAATAATTTATCTGCTGGTTCAAAAATTCCCTGTAGTCTTTTGTCAGATTCTTGTCTAGGCACTTGACAAGCAGCGCAAGGGAATCCGGCGCTATTCCAAAAACATCAATTGGCACCCCTTGTTTTGTTATTGTTGTGGTAATTTTTCCGAATCTTGAGAATTTTTCAAGGCAGTAATTCAGCGTCTTCCCAGTCTCAGCTCCATATCTCAATTTTTTAAGAGAATCATGGCAGAAAGCAAAATCCCTTACGTAGAATTCGCTGAAATTCCCGTTGCTTACCTGAAAATACTTTCCATTCCAGCATTCGTTTACAATTTTTTTGCAAATTTCTCTCCAATTGCCGGAATAGCTTTTGTAAGGCTGGAGCCCCTGCCAAAATATTCTAAGCCCTTCCTTTACCCCTTCTGTCAGCAGTGTCATTTTTTTTAAAATAATCCTTTAATGAAGATGCGCTATGTGCATAGAGCACAGTTAGCCCAAGTATTGTCCAGACTAAGTCTCTTGCTCTGACTATAAAACTTAATGCAATTGCAGTCGAAGGCCTCATTCCAAGCAGTGAGAATGCAGAAACCTGCGAAGCTTCCAAGACACCTAACGCAGCAGGTATGGGGATGAGGTAAGCAATTGATACAAAAGTCAGGATAACAAATATTTCCTTGAACCCAACAGTGTAGCCAATAATTTTCAACGCGAATTTGTATTCAATAAACATAAGAATCCACAATGACAGAGATATGAGGAATGAAATAAATACTTCTTTTCTGTTATTTTTTATGAATCTTATGTTATGCTTTTCACTGCTTTTCACCCAGTTTTTGAGCAGATTAAATACCTTAATTCTGTCGATTCTTAAAAATTCAATCAACCTTGAAAAAACATGTTTTCCTCTGTTGTAACTATAAAAGAAAGACCCCACAAGTAACGCAGATGCGCAGAGCGCAGCAATCAACGCTATTTTTAACTTTAATGAGATATTAAAAAAACTGATAAGCACAATAAATCCCACAAATGCAAAAAATATGTCTCCGGCAAATTCAAGCATATTGTCAAGCATAACAGAAGACGCGCCTTTGCTTGAACTTACAATCTTCTTTTCCTTAAATAGCAGGTAGGTTCTTGCATCAACGCCAACCTTTTTTGTAGGAACAAGGTAACCGACTGCGTAACCAGAAAGTTTGTACAGGAACAATTTCAAAAATGGGATTTTGATATCAAGCGTATTCATTATCCTTTTCCACCTAAAGACCAGAACAATCATTATAATCACAGATACAAGAAGGTAAAGAAATAATGTTTTTGGGGAAAACACAGCGAACGAACTCAGCGCCTCTTTAATGTTGAAATGAAGTATCATATACAGAAATATCCCAATTCCTACAAGCAATGAACCAAGCAACACCAGTGTTTTTTTCATTTTCAGTATAAAGCGAGCCCGGGGGGACTTTCGTCTTTTGATTTCGAACCCCCGACCTACAGCTTAGGAGGCTGTCGCCCTATTTGTTCGATAAAGTCTCCAAACTAGGCTACGGGCTCATAAAATAATAAAAAAAGAAATCAATTTAAAAATCTTTTGAGGCTTACTTCTTTTTCTTCCTTCCGCCTCTTACCATCTTGGCAGCGCAGACATTGCCTTTCTTGTCAACATAGTAAAGGTAGCCTTTCTGTTTCTTTATGCCTGCTTTCAAAACAACTTCAGGCGATCCTCTTTTCTTGCCTGCCCTAGCCATCTTGACTTTGCACACACTTCCTTTTTTGTCAATGTAGTACAAATACTCTTTTTGTCTTTTAATGCCTGTTTTTGATATAACACTTCCCATTTTTCAACCTCCTTTTTAGTCGAAATTTAATAGATAATAAAACAAACCCCTTTATATACTTTTTTATTTTTTCGTCTCAATTTTGAGTATTTGCTCAATTTCCCTCCTGGAAACAGAGCAGCCGTTGAGTTTTATGCCCCAGAGAACCCCGTCTAAGAGCTCCTTTTTCGGGTTCGCAACATTGGGTATCAGCTTGTCCAAAAGACCTTTTTCATAGGCGATGACTGCCAGCTCGACGGATCTTGAAATTCTTATGTTCTGCGTAAGCCTTGAGAATTCATCAATGTTTGCCTTGACCATTTTGACAGGCATGTGAAGCTTGTGCTGCAGAAGCTCCAAAAGACCCTGCGGATTCTCTATCAAAATCCTTGTTGTTCTCTCGTCAATAACAACAAGTTCTGAGCCAGAAACAATTGCGCCGGCAAGTGTCTCAATCTCACCGCTGTGGACTATCTGTATGTAGTTTCCCTTTGCAATGAAGCACCTATTTGCCACATCCATCAATTTTTTTGAAATCTCTTCAATTTTTTTGTCATAATTCACTTCAAGGACTTTGCTCTCAACAACAGCCATGACCTGCATTGCCTCAAATTTGAATCTTTTCCCGCTGAAAGGCTTATCTATCACTTCCTTTTTGACTGCTTTTGATATGTAAAAATTTCCCTGATAGACATTTTTCAGCTCCTGAAGGAGCCAAAGCAGGTTGTTCGTTGCTAGGCTTATTATCGGCCCTGCATCAAAAAATATTGATTTCATTTGAAAATTCCCCGCAGATATTTTAATTTGCTTTCTATGCCAAGCCCTTTGACAGCAAACTCTGTTATCTCTGTCTTTCCGACATAATTCATTAAGTCCCACTGGGATATTCCAAGAATCTCAGCAACTCTTGCTATTGAGATGCCATGCTCATATATCTTTGTTCCTTTCTTTATCCTTGCCTTTTCAATGACCTCTTCAACATATTTTTTGAATTTTTCATCTATTTCTGATATTATTTTGGAAATGTTCTTTATGCATCCGCGGTATTTTTCAAGGTCATTGCTTTCAAGGAATTTGCGGCTTTTTTCAATTTCAGATCTTATTTTTAAATAAACTTCAGGCCTTGGACCCGCACGCTCAATTACTTTGTAAATAGAATAAACCAAGACAGCAGTTGACACAGAGTCTTCATCCTGAAATATTGTTGCGCTGTGAATTATGTGGTTGCTAAGCTCCTCAAGCTCAAAAATGTCTTTTTCCTCTTCTTTTTCAAGGATTGAAATAACTTTTTCTAGTATTGCAAGAATATCGTTTTTAACGCCTTCGTTCATGCATTAACCCATTTTTTAGATGTTTATAAATATTGCTTTTTTTACCAAAAAATATATAAAGAGCAATTGAAAATTTAATACCCATGATTAGTATTCTTTCAAAGTTCATAAGCAGGGTTTTTAATAGCCTGCTGAGGGGGAAGAGAAAGCTAAAGATAGGGATTTACGGCCCTCCAAACGGCGGAAAAACAACCATTGCAAACAGAATCTGCAAGGACTGGCTTGGGCAGGAGATGGGCAAGGTTTCTGCGATAGCCCACGAAACAAGGGAGATACAGATAAAAGAGAACATTACAGTAAAATCAGGCAAAAAAGAGCTTGAATTCAACCTGATTGACACGCCAGGGATAGCCACAAAAATAGACTATGAAGATTTTATGAAGCATGGAATGAAGGAAAAGGAGGCGAAGAAGAGGGCAAAGGAGGCAACAAAAGGAGTTATTGAGTCAATCAAGTGGCTCGATAACATGGATGTCGTCATAGTTATCCTTGATGCCACAAAAGATCCTTATTCTCAGGTCAATATCACGATAATCGGGAATCTTGCAGCAAGAAAAATACCTGTTTTGATTGGTGCAAACAAAATTGACCTTAAGAAAGCAAACATCAAAAAGGTGAAAAATGCATTCCCGCAGTATCCTGTTGTCGGGTTGTCCGCAAAATACGGGAATAACATTGATGAGTTTTACGAGGCCCTATTTGACGTGGCGAGGTGAAAATGCTAACAATAGAATTTATACCATACCATGAAATCGAGAAGCTGAGTTCGTTAGGCAGAATCAAGAGGCTATTGAAGACAGCAAAGGAGAATAAGATAGTCCTTCTTGAAGGAAGACTGACAAAAGAGGAAGAGGCAGAGCTGATAAAGACAACAATGGAGGAGATTAACGACGAGTTCAAGGGAATAGAGCTGGAAGTCATTGACCCCTCAAAGGTACGGGGCGGACCAATGATAAAGCTAAAAAACAATATCCTGGACATGCTTCTTGGAAACAGGACCGGACTAACCATAGTGGGGCCTGCTTCTGTTGTCAAGGCAATAAAGAAGGATCCAACCAAAATACAGTTTTACACAAGGGATGTAAAGAAAAAGAAGAAAAGGTAACATGCCCCACCAATGCGTCAGATGCGGTAGCCTATACGACGATGGCTCTGAGCAGATACTGAAGGGCTGCACCTGCGGCGCAAAATTATTTTTCTTTGTCAAAAAAGAGTCGCTTAAAAAGGCAGAAAGCATAGTAAAGAAGCTCACACCTGAAGAAAAGAGGCAGATAGAAACAGATGTGCTCGAGCTTGTTGAGGAGGAAAGAACAAAGGAGGAGCAGCCGATAATTCTTGACTTCGAATCCATAAATGTAGTTGAGCCCGGAAAATTCGAGCTCGACCTTGTCCATCTGTTCAAAAAAGACCCGCTTGTCTTTAAAGTCGGCGAAGGAAAATATGTAATTGATTTGGCGAGCGCATTTTCAAAAAGAAAAAAATAATTATTTTGAATTTATTATTTCTACGACATCATTGTTTTCAAGAACATGCTCCTTTCCGACAACCCTTTTCGTCTTTACATCAATGGCTCTTATGAAATTCTTTCCAAGGTCTGTGTGTATCCTGAAAGCGAAATCGAGTGCAGTGCTTTTCGGCGGCATTAAAAAACAATCCGGCAAAACTCTCCCATACTGGTCTTCAAGCTTGTTTACTCCTCCCGGGAAGATTGCAAGATATTTCAAAAGTTCGAATACCGCCTTGTTCAATATTTCCTGAACTCCTGTCCCATTGTTCTTCTTCAGAACATTTTCTTTTATGAAATTAAGCGCATTTTTCTGCTTGTCGCTTAATTTTTTCTCATCTGTCATCTGAAAATCGTTGTCACCAGGTGTATATTTTATGAACTGGTGCTTTGAGGCTTCCTTCAATGCAAGCTCTGATTCTGCTGAGCATGGAACTATCATATACTCTGGAAACTGCTTTCTAAGTTTTTCAAAATTTTCCATTGCACCAGGCAAGTCGATTTTGTTTGCGGCGATAATCATGGGTTTTGTCTGCTTTCTTAAGTAAACCGCAATCTGCTTAAGCTGTTCTTCTGTCCACTCTGTCGGCTTCTCTTTGTTCAGATTTAATTTTCTTATAACTTCTTTGACCAGGTTCTCTTCTACTTTGAGTCCTGAAAGCTGTTTTGCGAGAGCCTTTTCAACATTGCTGTGCTCCTGCTGAATCTGCCTTGCAAATCTTTCCCAGCCCTTCTTTAGAATATCGAGAAACCAGTAGTCAAGCTCTTCTTCGAGAAATTTAACATCAAAAGCAGGGTCATGGCCTCCTGCAATGGGCTCGCCTTTCTCATTAGTGGTTCCTGCAACATCAATTACATGAATTAAAGCATCTGCCTGGTTCAAGTCGTTGAGAAACGCAAGTCCAAGCCCTTTGCCTTCATGCGCTCCTGGAACAAGGCCTGCAACATCAAGAATGTCTACAGGAACAAATCTTTTGTGATTTATGCAAAATCCTTCCCTCGGATTGCACTGCACCTTGAAAAATGTGTCAACGCAGTCTATTTTTACAAACCCTACACCATGATTCGGCTTTATAGTAGCGAACGGATAATTAGCTATGAGCACATCTGCCAAAGTCAGCGCCTTGAAAAACGTTGATTTGCCGACATTCGCTTTTCCCACCACTCCGATTAACATGGTAAAATAAAATTAATTGTTTATTATAAACTTTTGCATAAATTTAAATACACTCTTTGAACTCTAGCAGATATGCTAAAGGCAGACCTTCACATACACACCGGTGAAGACATTCATCATCCTGAAATAAGATACAGCGCCAAGGAGCTGATAGACTATGCAGCAAAGCTCGGCTTTAATGTTCTTTCAATAACAAACCATTCAAAAGTTACTTACAGCAAGGCGCTTTCAAGGTATGCAGCAGAAAGGGGAATCCTTCTTATTCCAGGAGTTGAGCACAAGCTTGATGGAAAACACGTTCTTATTTACAACATAACTGAGAGGGAATCAAAAAAATTGGAAAAACTACAGGACCTCAACAAATTGAGTAAAAAAAGAAAAAATATTCTCATAATTGCGCCGCACCCATTCTACAAATTAAAATCCTGCCTTGGGAAAGCGCTTCTGGAAAACATCAATCTTTTTGATGCGATTGAATACTGTCATTTTTATCTTAAGTATAGGAACGGGCCGAACAATAAGGCGGCAAGAATCGCCCATGAATTTAAAAAACCGCTGGTTGGAAATTCAGATGCGCACCATCTTTGGAGGCTAAACACAACATACACCTTCATAGATTCAAAAAAAACAGTCAGCGAAGTTATAAAGGCAATTAAAAAACACAGGGTTGAACTTTATTCAAGGCACCTTTCAATTTACTATTATCTTAAGATTGTTCTGTGGCTGGCCTATTCAAAGATTTACAGAAAACTTCACAAGACCAAGCAAAGATTTATAACAAACCCTTTTTCTAGAAGAAAAAGCGTTTGATCGGATAAAGACAATTTTACAAGTGTCATAACATGTTAGTTTCCAGCAAAGCTGGAAACGTATTCTAAAAAGCGTGCGGGATTCAAAATCGAAGGAAACATTTATAAACAAAAATTAGTTATAAAATACAATGCCTGAGAATATAATCCCGATAACAGGGGCGCAATCAGATGCCTGCCTGAGCGTAAAGTATGAAGAAGTATATGATATGAAGGAGCTTTACAAGCTGATTAGGGACTGGCTTATTGCAGAGGGTTTCGCAAGCGACAAAAAAGACGAATACATGGAAGAATTTTATTTGGAGAAACATGGCCAGACATCAGGCAGGGAGATTTGGGTTTGGTGGAGGACAAACAGGGAGCCGCACGGCAGCAAATATTTTAAATATTTTCTTAATGTTGATTACCATGTTCTGGGCATGAAGGATGTCGAGATAATGTACAAGGGCCAGAAGGTCAAGGCGCAGAAGGGCGAGGTTGAAGTGATGCTTAATGCATACATTGAATTGCTGCCTGGCAAAGAATTAAAGGGCCCGTTGAAGATGTTTTCAGATTTGTTCAAAAAGAGGATTTACAGAAAAGAAATAAAAGAGCACGAAGACAAGTACAGAGAGGATATTTACAGGTTGCAGGGGCATGTAAAACAGTTCCTGGAACTGAAAGGATTCCTTCCAGAATCAGAGATATTCAGGCCTGTAAGAGGATTGTAGAAAGTTATTTAAATGCCTTCTTTTTCCATTTAAACATGCCCCCGTGGCTTAGTAGCTATAGCGGCTGACTTGTACCAAAGAAAGAAATCAGCAGATCGTGGGTGCGACTCCCACCGGGGGCTTTTGAAAATGAAAGATGAATACAACCAACTGAAAAAGAAGCTGAACCTGCCTGACTTTGAAAAGCTGGACAGCGAGTTTGAAATATCTGCAATAGAGCAGAAGGAATTCTTGCTTAGAAGCATAAGAAGAAAGATAACTGAAAAGCTCATGGGTTTTACCGAAATATTTGATGAAATTCTCCAGCCTGAAAAGCCCTCAACAATGTACGAGTCTAATTTTATTTCAGAAAATGAGAGAAAGGCAATTTTTGATTTTTACAAGAGATTGATGTATCTGATAAGGTTGTCAGAGGAAATAAGCGTAAATGAAGATGATAAAAAAGATGCTGATTTCATCAGCAAGTCGCTGGCTGAGTGGCTTTTGCTGAAGGAAAAAATTGAGGAAGCGCTGTCAAAAATGAAGGATGCCTGGACAAGGCAGCTGAAAAAAGAGGAAGAGGCATATTTCGGATGAAGCTAGTTTTATTGGGAAAGCCTGGAAGCGGAAAAGGCTCAGAAGCAGAGCTTCTGGCGAAAACGCTTAAGGTTCCTCAGATTTCTATGGGTGATATTCTGAGAAGCATTGAAAGGGAGAAGACTGAGATTGGGAGGATGGTAAGCGCGTATATTGATAAGGGAGAATTAGTTCCGGATGAACTTGCCATGACTATTTTTAAGGAAAGGATTTCAAAGCCAGACTGCAAAAAAGGATTATTGCTTGACGGCTTTCCAAGGTATTTGGAGCAGGCCAATGAGCTTGATAAGCTAATGAAGATAGACAAGGCAATTTATCTTGATGTTCCAGATGATTTGATAATTAAAAGACTTTCAAATAGAAGGTCGTGCAGCAATTGCGGGGCAGTGTATAACCTGATAACAAATCCGCCAAAGAAAGAAGGAGTATGCGACAAATGCGGGAAAGACCTTTACATAAGGAATGATGATAAACCAGAAACAATAAAGAACAGGCTTAAGATTTACAACGAACAGACAAAGCCTGTTGTTAATTTCTATTCAAATAAAGGAATTTTGATAAAGATTGACGGAAGCAAATCAATAGATGAAGTGCACAAAAATGTGCTCAAGGCTCTTGGAAAATCTGCCTGACTGCCATTGTTGCGTAGCTTCCTTTCTGCAGAAAAAACTTTAATTTTATTTTCTTATTTCCGGCATCCAGTTCGTCAGCTTCAAGCGCTCCAATCTCCAGCTTGCTGATTTCGGCGATCAAGTCCCTTTCATTACCTTCGCTTGAAATATCGGGAACCTGCCTAATTATAAAATTTCTTAAACTTATTTTTTCTTCTTCAAGAATATTTTTTATGATATCTCCAATTTCTCCTTCAAGCACTGTGCCAAATCCCGCAATGGGTATTTTTATTTTTGTTGCTTTATTTTTTTTCAGATACTCTTCAGCAGTCTTGTTCCAGATGTATGACTGATAGGCGTGAACAAAAAGGCGCAGAATTCTTTTGTTCAACCTTCTCAATGCGCCCACAAAATCGCCTGGCTTGATTTTGAGGTAATCAGCAACCTCTTTCTCATCATTCAATAAATCGCAGGCAGTTTTAAAGTCGCATTTGACAATTGCCTTCCCGACTTCAGCATTGTTTTTTGAAAATCTCTGCTCGTCAAAATAGTTTATTATGGCTTTTTTATTTTTAGGTTTATTTTCTATGTTTCTTACAATAATTTCAAAACAATTGCCTTTATTAGCCCCCAAATTTATCCTTTCTTTTCCTTTTCCCAGGAATTTAAGCTCAATATCCCTGAAGTTGAAATCCTTCGCCGGGCCCTTAAATATTGAAATTGCCTGCTCTGTCACAGCCGTTTTGTCCTTGTTTCCTGCAAAACCAATGTCTTTGACATTGGCATCTAGCTTTTCAGCAATAAAAGAAATTGCCTTTATTGTTGTATAATCCCTCTTTTTAAGAGTATAATATGAATAATTGCCGCCATTTATTTTTAAATCAATAATCTCTTTTACAACAAAGTCCTCTGGAATGGCTTTTATCTGCATTTTTAAACACCGAAATATTTATTAATTAGCAATAGATAAAATTTGATGAGGTGGTTTAAATAATTTCTGTCAAAGGGCAGTTGATAAGCGGGAGATTTGGCGAGATTCTTATCAGGCAGAAGGCCGGTGAAAGAATCGAGATAGGCGAACTTCTTGTAGTTGAAAATGAGGATGCAAAATATCTCCTGCAGGTTTTTGACCTGATTTACGGCAGCCAGATATCACAGCAGAACCTCGAGCTTATTTCAGGGATGAATCTGGAGGAGAACACAGACATGGAATTCATCTCTTCTAATCTGAGAAATTATGTGCTTGCAAATGTCAAAAGCCTCATCACAATAAAGAAGGACGAAGCGGCAATCTGCAAGAACCTTCCTGATTTCTTTTCAAATGTCAGAAAAATAACAAAGGAGGACTTGTCTTTCATAACTCCGCCTGAGAATCCGCTTTTCTTCGGAAATCTGCGCTCCGGCTCTGAAGTAATAGATGTTCCGATTTATCTTGACGGCAGGAAGGTTTTCCAGCATCACATCCTGATTGCTGCAACAACAGGCAGGGGCAAGTCCAATCTTGTAAAGACAATGCTCTGGAATGTGCTTGACAATGCCTATGCAGGAATTCTTGTGCTTGACCCGCACGATGAGTATTTCGGCAGGAAATCATTCGGCCTTAAGAACCATCCGAAGAAAGAGAAGGTTGTTTATTATTCAAAGAATCCGGAGCCGGGCACAAAGACGCTGAAGTTCAACCTGAAGTCAGTAAAGCCGATGCACTTTTCAGGAATAATAAACTGGTCTGATGCGCAGCTTGAGGCGCTTTACACTTATTATAAGAAATTTGAATCCGGGTGGATTGAAGCGATTGTTTTGGAGAAGGAGATTGAGAATTTCATGCCAGGAACATTAAGCGTTGTCAGAAGAAGGATAATGTCCCTTCTTGACCTGCAGAGAAAAGACACCACAATTTACTGCTCAGGAATATTTGACCTGCAGGCAGGCCAGACAACAGTAAAAGACATAGTCAATGAACTTGAAGAAGCAAAGACAGTAATTATAGACACATCGACAATCGCAGGCAATGTCGAGCTTCTTGTCGGAAGCCTGATTGCAAATGAGGTGTTCAGAAGATACAAAAATCACAGGCTTGAGGGAAGGACAGAAAAGCCAGTCATCTCAATTATTCTGGAGGAAGCGCCGAGGGTCCTTGGAAAAGCCGTGCTGGAAAAAGGAACAAACATATTTGAAACAATTGCAAGAGAGGGAAGGAAATTCAATGTCGGGCTGACAGCAATAACACAGCTTCCTTCACTGATTCCGCGCGAAATTCTGGCAAACATGAACACAAAAGTAATTCTTGGAATTGAGATGGGGCCTGAAAGGCAGGCAGTGATTGAAAGCGCTGCGCAGGACCTTTCAGAAGACAATAGGAACATAGCTTCGCTTGACAAGGGCGAAGCAATAATAACATCAAACTTCGCGAGATTCGCAATGCCGATTAAGATTCCGCTGTTCGGGCTGAATCCCGAAAAGAAAGTCGTCTCATATCAGAAGCAATATCTCGGCGTGCAGCTTCTTTAGAAAGTTTTAAATAGAAAAAGCATAACTCTTGAGTTATGTCTAAAATTGACGAATTGACAGAAGAAGAGAAAAATGAAATCAATGCAATTTCACATAATCTATTTGAGATTAAAAAAGAATTTTTAGAAATCTCTGACAGTGTTTCTAAATTTGACGAAGAGAAGAGATTGTCAAGCATCGAAAAGTCTAAAAACAAAATAAATGTCTTATTACCCGAGTATTTAAGATGTAAAAGATTTGGATTTGCAAAAGAGACAGAAAAAAACCGCGAAGGAATTTTAACAGGGCTTGTATATTTGCAGGAGGACAACCTGCGCTGGCAGCCAGTTACAGGCATAATTATACAAAGAATGGACAGTCTAGTCGCTAAGCTTGATGAAATAAAGAGAAGGATTGCGAAGTCAGGATTGTTTGGGAAAAAACCTGAGCTTCTTAAAAATATAAATGCAATACTTAACATCGATACAGTCATTAGCAATTTAGAAAAGCTTAAAGGAAAAGTATCCAATGAAATTAATAAAAATATAAATTTTGTTAAAAATACCCGCCAATTAATCGCAGCTTAATGAGAAAAATTTAATCCGTCCTACCTTTTTTTTCGCTTTTTTCATTTCTTCAGCAAAAGGGAATTTTTCAGGATTTTTTTTAATATACTCGTTTGCAAGTTTGCTTTTTTTCTTTTCACCCATTGCTGCAATATCTCTTCCATTGTGGAATTGTTCCAGCACATACTGAATTGCTAGCTCATTAATTGTTTCATACAGATCACCAATGTGGGTGCGTATCAGCTTTCTTTCTGGGTTAAAAATACTGCGCGAATGATAATTTTCTATAGTACGCTCTAATGTTTCATAGCCGCCCATCACAAGTTTTTTATCAGAATGCATTTGCGCACGAACCATCGGACCAACCACTGTATCGAGATTACGAATATTTGCTCCTATCTCAATAAGCCTTTCATAAAGACCTGATGTTTGTGATGGATTTATCATTTTAACCAGAGTTGTTAGTATACTGCTATTTATAAATCTTTCTATTTTTACCCCCAATAAGTAGTAAAAGAAACAATTAAATACCTGTTTAAACCCTCTAAAAGCATGAAATTCGCGCATCTGGGGGACTGCCACATAGGTGGCTGGAGAGAGCCTAGATTGAGCTTTATGGCTGCTAAAGCATTTGAAAAGGCAATAGATACTACAATAGAAAAAAATCTCGATTTTGTGCTTATAACAGGAGACCTTTTTAACACATCTTTGCCTGGCATAGATAATCTTAAGGTTGCTGTCAAGAAGCTGAGGGAGCTTAAAGACAGAGGAATTCAGGCTTATGCAATTGCAGGAAGCCACGATTTTTCACCATCAGGCAGGACAATAATTGATGTTCTTGAGCATGCAGGCCTGCTGATAAATGTTGTAAAGGGAAGCGTTGAAAACAACAGGCTGAAATTAAATTTCACAATTGACAAAAAAACAGGTGCAAAAATAACAGGGATGGTTGGCAAGAAAGGGATGCTTGAAAGGAATTATTATGAAAATCTTGAAAAGGCAAACCTTGAGCAGGAGCCTGGCTACAAAATATTCATGTTCCACACTGCATTGTCAGAGCTCAAGCCCGAAGGGCTTGATAAAATGGATTCTGCGCCGCTTTCATATCTGCCAAAAAATTTTAATTACTATGCTGGCGGGCATGTCCACGATGTAATTCAGGCAAATGAAAAGGGTTATGGCCTGATAACTTATCCTGGTGCACTGTTCCCGGCAAATTTTAAGGAGCTCGAGAAATTTGGAAACGGCGGATTTTTCATAGTTGAAAACAGCAAGGCAGAATGGCAGCCTATTCAGGTCAGCAATGTTCTTTCAATGAAGATAAACTGCAACTTAAAAAGCCCGCAGGAAGTTGAGCAGGAGATTTTTGAAGACATGAAGCATAAGGAATTCTTCAATACAATTGTAACAATCAGGCTTTCCGGAAAACTCAAGGAAGGAACAATATCAGACATTGATTTCAGGCAGATTTACGAAAGGATTTATGCAAAAGGTGCTTATTTTATAATGAAAAATACATCCGGGCTTGAGTCAAAGGAGTTCCATGCAGTAAAGGTCGGCTCTTCAGACGAAATCGAGCATAAACTAATTGAGGAAAACATCAACCAGATAAAGATAAGCCAGGATGAGAAAAAACTGATACACGAACTGATGCATTTATTGAACAAGGAAAAGGAAGAAGACGAAAAAGCAGCTGATTTCGAGAAGAGGGTTGTCGAGGACGCCCTGAAAGTCATAGAGATAAAAAAGAAAGCTTTATAAACTTTTAAAAAAGATTATTCACAAAGAGGTGCGATTATGAAAAGACTTATTGTTTTGTTTTTGGTTGCAGCCATCCTGCTAGTTGGCTGTGCAAAAAAAGCGCCAGAGGCTGCGGCACCAATATCAACTCCAGCTACACCTCCAGCACCATCAGTGGGACAGGCCATGCCGGGAGCGGCTCCACAGGCAGAAGCAAAGCCTGTCGGCGATGAAAAGTGCACTGATTCTGACGGCGGAAAAGATTATGCAGTAAAAGGAAAGATATATGGCGTGAATGACTTCGCAATTAAATACGAAAAGGAAGACAATTGCGTCAAGGATTATGTGAATGAATATTACTGCAGTGAAACAGGAAAACCGCAGACAGATGTGCACAAGTGTCCGAATGGATGCAAGGACGGCGTTTGCATTTAAATTTTATATTATTTTTTTAATTATTTCTTTTAATTCCACAGGTTTTGCAGTTCCTTTTGTCTTTCACATAACCTTCCCGACCAAGAAATTCAAGGCATCAAGCTTGCCTTTTTTATAATCATTTACAACAGTTGGGTT